>JAGMBN010000182.1 GCA_023129655.1 bacterium
ATCTGGATAATAACAGTAGCAGTAATACTGGACAATATGCATTATGATATTAAATCCATTCTTGTCAGCATGGGGATTGGAGGTGTTGCAATTGCGCTTGCAGCAAAGGATAGTATTGCTAATTTTTTTGGAGCGCTAACGATTTTTATTGACAAGCCTTTTCAGATTGGTGACAGAGTTCAGATTGAGGGTTATGATGGTCCGGTTGAGTCTGTTGGATTACGCAGTACAAAGATAAGGACTTTAGACGGCACACTGGTTACAGTGCCGAATGGCAAGGTTGCAGAATCCATAATCAATAATATCCAGAAGCGGAAATCTATAAAAAATATGTACACGATTGGTGTCACATACGACACAAGCTATGAGAAATTGGAAAAAGCCTTAGACATATTAAGAAATGTTTTAAAGAATCATGCTTCAACAGTGAAGTACTGGGTATATTTTAAGGAATATGCGGATTACTCTCTGAACGTACTAGTAGTACACTGGTGCAAATATACAAAATATCAGGAATTTCTTCAGGCAACAGAGGAAATAAATCTGGAAATCAAAAAGCAGTTTGAAGAGAATCAAATAGAATTCGCCTTCCCGACACAGTCAATATATCTGGAGAACGCGGAAAAGACAAAATCATAGCCTTTGGTGTCTTTCTGATGGTTAATGGGCTAACCATATTGACTTACTAACCCACTTCATCAATCCACCTGCAGATATCAGATCCTGAATAAATTTTGGAAATGGGCTGGACTTGTAGAACTTGTTTTTTGTAAGATTGGATATAGTGCCTGCTGATAAGTCAACTTCTAAGATATCCTCCTTATTCGCATCACTGACTGCTTCTTTACACTCAAGAATTGGCAGTCCGATATTTATCGCATTCCGATAGAATATCCTTGCAAACGACTTTGCTATAATGCAGGAAACGCCTGATGCCTTTATAGATATTGGAGCATGCTCTCTTGATGAGCCGCAGCCAAAATTCTCTTGAGCAACAATAATATCTCCCTCTTTTACATCTTTAGCAAAAGAAGCATCTATATCCTCCATGCAGTGTTCTGCCAGTTCTTTTGGGTCAGAAGTATTAAGGTATCTTGCAGGAATGATCTCATCTGTATTTACATTGTCTCCGTATTTCCAAGTCTTTCCTTTAAAGTTCATTTTATCTTTATCTCCTCCGGATCTGTTATTCTTCCTTTAATTGCCGATGCGGCTGCAACAGCAGGGCTTGCCAGATATACCTCACTTTTAACATGCCCCATTCTTCCAACAAAATTACGGTTCGTTGTGCTTACGCATCTTTCTCCTTCTGCAAGCACACCCATATGCCC
>JAGMBN010000183.1 GCA_023129655.1 bacterium
GCCTTCTGAACCAGATATTCCGATTTAGTATCAAGAGCGGAGGTTGCTTCATCAAGTATAAGTATGGGAGGATTTTTAAGAATAGCCCTTGCAATGGCTATTCTCTGCGCTTCTCCTCCTGAAAGCTTTACACCGCGATCTCCAATAACAGCATCATATCCCTCAGGCATTTTTATTATAAACTCGTGAGCAAGCGCAGCCTTAGCAGCATGTTCTATCTTTTCCTGAGAAACTTGTTTCTGATGCCCATAAGATATATTCTGTTTTACTGTATCATTAAAAAGAACAGTCTCCTGTGTAACAATTCCCATTTGCCTGCGAAGAGAATATAATGAAAATTCCTTAATATCCGTTTCGTCTATTGTAATTTGCCCTGATGTCGGATCATACAGGCGTGGAATGAGATTCGCTATGGTCGTTTTACCTGAACCGCTTGGACCTACTACAGCAACAACCTCTCCATGCTTAATATCAAAACTGACATTCTTTAATACAATAACATCTTTATCATAGGCGAAACTGACATTTTGGAATTCAATTTTATTCTTAAATGTATCCAATGCGCGCGCATTGGGCAGATCAACAATCTCTGACGGACTATCCAGCACCTTGAATATTCTTGATGAAGCCGCAAGCATAGACTGAATCGTATTATTAACCTTGCTTAATTTCTTTACTGAACCGGGTATCCCACCTATAGCAGCAGCAAATCCAATAAAGCAGCCAATAGTTAAATCCCCTCTTATAACAGAAACACCGCCAAGCCATACAGCAAGAGCAATTCCAAGCATACCCACAAACTCTGTAACGGAAGAAGTGACTGCCTGTATTCTGGTTCTCTTTATTTCTGCTTTGAAAACCCCCTCGTTTTCCCTGTCAAACCTTTCTGATTCGTAACGCTCCATAGAAAAAGCTTTAACAATTCTCATTGAGGAAAGACTTTCCTGCATTACTGAAAAAACGGACGCCCTTCTCTTTAAGGTAATGGACGTAACCTTGCGCATCTTTCTGCCGAATCTAACAATTGGATATATTACAAGAGGAAATATCAGAATGGATGCAATGGTTAGTCTTGGACTGAGCGCAAATGCTATTATTATTCGCGTCAGGATATTTAAAGGCTCCCTCATAACATCTCCAAAGAGTACTGTCATAGATTTTTTAACTTCTCCGACGTCGTTTGAAATACGGCTCATAATAGCGCCTGATTTCTGTCTGGTGAAAAAGGATAGACTCATATGCTGAATATGCCCATACAACTTATTTCTCAGATCCAAAGTTCCCCTAAGACCGGCATACGTTATTAAAT
>JAGMBN010000184.1 GCA_023129655.1 bacterium
TGCGCCCAATCAAAAGACTGCTGCAGGGGAGACCATATATTTGAATCTCTCCCACCATAGATTATTCCTTTTGTTTCTACTCCCTGGGCGTCATCCAGTTTAGAATCCAGATTCTTAAGAGAATGAAGCTTAACTGTATATCTTGCATTTTTATGAGAATGTGTAATATTGGTTCCTTTTGAATCTTTTTTCCCTTTTACCCATTGTCCTGAATGGTTAATCCCTCTTTCAGGCATCTCTCTGCCGTCTCCAAGCCAAAAAGGAGTTCTCTCTTCTGTTACAAGAACATTAGAGAAGATCACTTCATTAGGAGATGTTAAAACTTCCCATATTAAAGGATCATCCTTTGCATTAACATTCTGAATAATTCCGAATATTCCGCTCTCAACATTTACTGCATAGACTTTGCTATTCCTCTGTCTTAAATATGCTATATCATCACCTACAATGCTCTCCCCTCTCATCATAGCGGTAGATGTTTTCCCACAGGCACTTGGATAAGCTCCTGTGAAATAGGTAACCCTTCCATCCGGACCATGCACCCCCATAACCAGCATGTGTTCAGCAAGCCAGTCTTCTCCCGATGCTTTATTGATGGCAAGCCTCAGCGACAGTTTTTTAAGTCCAACTGTGTTACCTGCATATTGGGTATTTGTGCTGTATACAATGTTCTCCTCAAGATCCATATATATTCTGCGTTTGTCTATATCTTTGCTTACCATGTCTTCCAAAGCGCCGGCGCTATGCATAATCCTAAAAAAATCCTTAGAATTGCCGATTCTTTCAAACTGTCTATATCCTCTCCTGTAAAGAATATGTTCTGAATGCGCAACATAACTGGAATCAGTTATCTGAACACACGGTATGGAAAATTCGGAATTAGTCGGACCAAGACAGAAAAATAAAACCAGCATCTCCTTTCCAGCCATACTGTTTTTTAGATATTCATGAACTTCTCCCAGTCCTTCTTTTTTGTCTATTGTGTTGAAACTGGCTCCAAGCTCCATTCCCTTAGAAAGAAGATATTTAGTTTGCGCTTTATCTCGCGCCTGATCATTGTAACCGTCATAATGAACTGTATGCCCTTGAACAGCGAGTTTTCTTTCCTCTCCGATTTCCGATGCCTTATTCCTTATATATTGAGCATCTTCATCAGAATCATTGCCGATAAAAACCGAATCAGGATTGCAAAGCTCTGCATATTTTCCAACAAAATCATGCAGTTTTGCATTATCCAACGCCGTTAGCTTCCTATAACTTATTTCCGTACACTTTTTCTTAAGCAACTCAGTATATTTCTCTTCCATTA
>JAGMBN010000185.1 GCA_023129655.1 bacterium
GGCTTTAGCTGATTCAGGAGAAGATACCATTGTTCTATGCGCTTCTTGTGGATACAGCGCGAGTATGGAAAAAGCGGAAGGAGACAAGTGCCCCAAATGCGCCGCCCATATGAAAATTAAGAAAGGAATAGAACTCGGGCATATATTTAAACTTGGCACTAAATACAGCAAGTCTATGGGAGCGGAATTTCTTGATAAAGACGGCAAGAAAAAGACAATTATAATGGGTTGTTACGGAATTGGGATATCCAGAATTATTGCAGCAGTTATAGAACAAAATAACGATGAAAATGGAATAATATGGCCAAGATCAATAGCTCCGTATCAAGTAGAGATTTTGCCTGTGAATATCAATGATAACGAGACAATGCAGATAGCGGAAAACTTATATAAAAAATTTCTATCAGAGAAGATAGAGGTTGTTATTGATGACAGAGATGAACGGCCGGGAATAAAATTCAAGGACGCAGATTTAATCGGCATACCGATCAGAATCACAATTAGTTCCAAAAAAGTGAAAGACAATGTTGTAGAAATCCATAAAAGAGATACAGGTAAGAATAAACAAGTTAACATAAATGATCTGCTGGATAATTTGACAAACATCTACGAGCTTGTATAATTAGATTAAATGAACAAATACTCAGTGAATACTTAACAATTTATAGAAAATTGATAAAAAGAGAAAGGTTAGTTCAGAAATCTAAGGGATTTACGCTTATTGAGTGTGTGCCCAGAGAAGGCTGGAGGAGCTAGTCTGATGAGAAGAACAGACCCTACTAATTACCCAATTCAGGTAGGTAGCCTGACTGCTGGGGCGTGTGGTAACATACGTTCTCAATGCGCAGTGACAAAGTCGCCAGAAGGGGAGTTTGCTCGTTATGAACAAACAACTCGTAGTCAGTCAGAGCGGCGAGGCAAAGACATAGGCTGTAGTAAAGCGAACGACTGTAGGCATCGTAAAGGTGAGCCAGCAAGTATGACTGATAGAGCTGGAGATTTCGGGAGGCTATCCTTCGTTCTATGGGAGAAGCCTGCCATCATTAGGGAAGAAAATGGGTATATGCACCTGATGACCCGACGGTGTAAAAGGCGGCGGCATGTGTTGAAAGTTCATCCAAGCAACTGGGGAGAGCCTGTATGTTTCCAAGAAAAAGATAGGGTTTTAACTAACAAAGGGGTTGTCCCTGATGAAAACAACCAAGACTATCAAGAGTGTCGTTCTTCGTGGTGGTCAGGAATAAAGGAGCGGCTGGGGATAAACTACAGTATAAGGCGAAATGCAGAAAGCTGTGGTAAAGGCAT
>JAGMBN010000186.1 GCA_023129655.1 bacterium
GATATATTCTGGACAATTTAGATAATATCTCAGAAATCAGACCCTTTAGAGCGCCTTATCATTATGAAAAAGAAATTGTTAAGAACATAAATATCTTAAAAAGGGAAGGTGTCACACCTTCTGATTTTATTCAACATTTAACAAATATCTCTGCTGACGGAGAGATTATTCAGGAAAAACATATCCCAAAACTTCTTCAGTTTGAGAAGGTTTACAGGATATATGAAGAACTCAAGGATTCAGGAGAAAAACATGTTATTGATGAGAGAGGCAGATATGATTTTGATGATATGATCATTATGGCAACTCACATTCTGAATCATGATAAAAATCTGCGCAAAAAATACATGGGAAAATTTAGCTACATTATGGTGGATGAGTTTCAGGATACGAACAAAGCTCAACTCAAGCTGCTTTTGAGTCTTATTGATCCTGAGAAAACTAATCTGTGCGTGGTAGGCGATGATGACCAGTCAATATATAGATTTCAGGGCGCGTCCATTGCAAACTTCAGGACAATAAAAGACAAATTCAAGAATCTCACGCAACTGACTCTTACAGAAAACTATCGCTCAACTCCGGAAATACTCAATACATCAAGAAAACTCATAGAAGAAATCCCTTCGCATGAGAGGATATCTCAAAAATCTTTAGTCCCGCATAGGGATTTTGAACATAAAACAATAAAATCGCTGAGATTTGGCTCCATTAGAGAAGAGATATCATTTATTGTAGAGGAAATTAAAAAACTCGTTAAAGAGAAGCTTATACCCGGTGATGATCCATACAGCAACATAGCTATACTCCTTAGACAAAGAAAAGACATACCGCTTATTATTGACGCATTCATGCAGTCGGGAATTCCGTATGTGACAGACGGCAAAGAAGATATAAGCTCCCATCTGCGTGTCAGGCAGCTGCTTTCAGCTATGAACCTTGCAGTAAATGCGCATAATCCCGAGCATGCGGACAGGTATGTATTTGAACTGCTTGCTTCAGATTATTTTGAAATAGACGTAAGTGATATGACTGCATTACTGAGTTATGTAAGTTTAAAAAAGAGAAAAAATATTAATGAGAATAAACCTATTACCCTTCTTGAAGAAATAACATCCGAGTTTCCATTATCTATCAACCTTAAAAAACCCCTAAAACTAAACAGATTCTCATGGACAATTCAAAGACTTATTAAAGATTCAAGGACGCGTCCGGTTCATCAGCTAATACTTCAGTATATAAAGGATTCCGGAATGCTGGAGTTTATATTAGCGA
>JAGMBN010000187.1 GCA_023129655.1 bacterium
CTCCGCACATTGTGCATTCTTCATCCTTGTTTATTCTGCTGTGTTCTCTATATTTCCTTGCCTTTTCAGGATCTACTGAAAGGGATATCATACCTTCCCAGTCCAGTTTCTTCCTGCTTACAGACATTTTTCTGTCCCAGTCCAAAGCCTTTTTATATCCTCTTGCCACATCTGCTGCGTGCGCGGCTATCTTTGTGGCAATCACTCCTTCTTTAACGTCATCCTCTGTAGGCAGGCTCAAGTGTTCTGCGGGAGTAACGTAACACAGGAAGGACGCTCCATAATATGCGGCAAGAGTACCTCCTATTGCGCACGTTATATGATCGTATCCCGGCGCAATATCAGTTACAAGTGGGCCAAGAACATAAAACGGTGCATTCTTGCAATATTTTTTCTGAAGTTTCATGTTTCTCTCAATCTGATTCAGCGGAACATGTCCCGGTCCTTCTATCATTGCCTGAACTCCTCTTTCTCTAGCTCTTTCAGCCAGTATGCCGAGATTTTTAAGTTCTTTTATCTGCGCTTTATCTGTTGCGTCTGCAATGCATCCTGGCCTCAAGCCATCTCCAAGACTCAGTGTCATATCATATTCTTTTGCTATGTCCAAGACTTCATCGTAATACTCAAATAACGGATTTTCCCTGCAATGATACTGCATCCATCTCATTATGAAAGTTCCTCCTCTGGACACAACGCCTGTTATCCTGTTTTTTAGCAGGGGAATACAATCTCTTGTGAATCCGCAGTGAACGGTTACAAAATCAATCCCCTGTTCGCCATGTATTCGTATCGTATTTAATATATCTTCCTTGCTTATTTTGGCAACATACTTTTTCTCTACCATTACCTGATAAACAGGAACAGTTCCTACAGGCACACTTGATTCTTTAATAACTGCCTTGCGTATCTTATTCAGATCGCCTCCTGTGCTTAAATCCATGACTGCGTCAGCACCGGACTTAATTGCAATATAGAGCTTCCTCAACTCCTTTTTGATATCCGCATCCTTGGGAGATGTACCCAAATTTGCATTCACTTTCACGGATAAGCCAGAACCAATACCTATTGGAGAGAATTTATGCTTTTTGCTTTTAGGAATAACTATTTCCCCATTAGCAATTCTTTGAACCAACCTATTTGTGTCTATCCCTTCTTTTTTAGCTACTATTTTTATATCTCTTGCAATGATTCCCTTCTTTGCCAGCTCAAATAATGTCATTTCTGTCTCCTCTGTGCCTCTGTGCCTCTGTG
>JAGMBN010000188.1 GCA_023129655.1 bacterium
AAGATGTGCTCACAATTTACGAAAAAGAGAAACCTGAAGGCGCTATTGTTCAGTTTGGCGGACAGACTCCTTTGAATATTGCTCAGGAATTAAAAAATAACGGTGTAAAAATTCTCGGCACAACGCCTGAAAGCATAGATTTTGCAGAGGATAGAGAGAGTTTTAGAGAAAAAATGATCGCTCTTAATATTCCACAGCCGGAGAGCGGTATAGCGCGTTCGTTAGATGAAGCTCTTATAACCGCCAAGAAAATAGGATTCCCTCTTATGGTACGCCCGTCTTATGTGTTGGGAGGACGTGGAATGCAAATTATTTATGATGAAGCCATGCTGAGGGAGTATGCCATTGAAGCTATTCAGGTCAGCCCTGAGCATCCAATGCTTATTGACAGATTTCTTGAGCAGGCTATAGAAGCGGAAGTTGACGCTATTTCCGACGGAGAGAATACATTTGTAGCAGCTGTTATGGAACATATAGAATTAGCAGGTGTTCATTCAGGAGATTCTGCATGCGTTATCCCGTCAAGAACTATTAAAAAAGAACATTTAAATACTATACGAAAATATACATCGGCAATTGCAAAAGAATTAAACGTCATAGGTTTAATGAATATTCAATACGCAATATGCGATGATAAGGTTTATATACTTGAGGCTAATCCAAGAGCTTCACGCACAGTCCCAATAGTCTCTAAAGTAACAGGTATTCCTATAGCTCATATAGCAACTCAAATAATGCTGGGTAAAAAGATCAAGGATTTCCCGGAACTAAAAACCAACAAACTCCCTTATGTAGCAGTTAAAGAAGCAGTCTTTCCGTTCAACATGTTTCCTGAAGTAGATCCTTTACTGGGACCGGAGATGAGAGCGACAGGAGAAGTTATGGGTATTGCTGATACGTTCGGGCTCGCTTTTTATAAGGCGGCAGAAGCAGCCGGTTCAAAGCTTCCGCTTAAAGGAAATGCGCTTTTGACAATAGCTGATAAAGATAAGCCTTTCTTGATCCCCATTGCTCAGCGGATCAGGAAACTAGGTTTTAATATTTATGCTACAAAAGGCACAGCTGAATTTTTGAAAAAGAACGGCATACAGAACACGAAAATAAAAAAACTGCATGAAGGAAGACCAAATATAACCGACGCAGTCAAAAACAAAGAGATCAATCTTATTATCAACAC
>JAGMBN010000189.1 GCA_023129655.1 bacterium
GGACTGGAAATAGCAAAGGCTGTATTCGGGGTACTAGATAATAAGATTAAATTTAAATCTTTAGTTAAAGATGGAATGAAAGTGAAAAAAGGAGATGTAATAGCTGAATTATCAGGACATGTAACACCCATTTTGGCTGGAGAAAGAACAGCCCTCAACTTTTTGCAGAGACTTTCAGGCATTGCAACGTTAACAGCAGAGTATGTAGAAAAAATCAGTTCCTATAAAGCAAGAATATTTGATACAAGAAAAACCACGCCCGGACTGCGTGATATAGAAAAATATGCAGTTCGCATTGGCGGTGGGCAGAATCACAGAATGGGGCTTTATGATATGGTTTTGATAAAGGACAATCATCTAAAGATAGGGAATAGTGATATAAAGGAACTTGTGCAAGCGATTAAAAGAAAAATTCCCAAAAACGTAAAGATTGAGATAGAAGCAGAAAATTTATCCCAGGTCAAGGAAGCTCTTCAATCTGAAGCAGACATAATCATGCTGGACAACATGGATATACAGACTATCAAAAAGGCAGTTTTCTTAATTGGAAATTGGAAATTGGAAATTGGAAATTTGCCGGAGATAGAGGTCTCAGGAGATGTAAGCCTTAACAGTGTTGGAGAAATAGCAGAATGTGGGGTTGATAGAATTTCTGTTGGCAGACTGACTCATTCCGCAAAATCAATGGATATATCGTTAAAAATTTCTAATTTCTAATTTTAAATTCTTAATTAAATTATATATGGAAGAGTTTTCTGAGGATACAATCAAAGTTGGCCTGGAGACTCAAATAATAGGACAGAAAATATATGTTTATAATAAAACATCTTCCGCAAATGATGTGGCATGGTCCCTGGCTGAGAAACATAATTCAGAAGGGGTTGTCGTTCTAACAGAAGGACAGACAAATGGAAGAGGCAGATTAGGGCGAACGTGGTTTTCTTTGCCACAAAAGTGCATTCTTGGCTCAATTATATTGAAATCAAATACGCTTTCGGAAAGGCTAAATCTGCTCACTATCGGAGCGTCTGTTGCTATTTCCAAGGCAATAAGAAAGACAACATCTTTGCCTGCTTATATTAAGTGGCCGAATGATGTGGTAATAAGAGGAAAAAAAGTTTGCGGGATTCTTGTAGAAAAAAGAAGAACGAAAACAGGTTTTATAGTTATAGG
>JAGMBN010000019.1 GCA_023129655.1 bacterium
CCATATTAGAAATGCTAAAAAAACAGCGCATAGAAGAGAGAAAACAAGTTTCTTGAAATCTTTGTCCTTGGCTTTTCTCCATAACCAATCAATAAAAAACCCTGTGAACAATATTAAGAACGGCACTATCGGCTGTCGAAACCTTGAGAGGATATAAAAAGCCATTACAGAGCAAAAGCAGCCAATAATTATTAAATATACAAGTAAATACTTTTGCCAGTTTCGAATGGATACAATAATTCCTATTATTCCCATTGAGGCTATAAATACAAAACCGGGAAGAGGAAGACTCAGGAGACCGGAGAATTTTCTTGATAAATAAAAATTGGAATTATTTGGTATCTCGTATCCATTCCAGAAAGCAATAGACTTTTTCATCTGCTGTTTGAACCATTTAGAAGGTGTCTTAAACGCTGTTTTTAAAATATTAAAACATGTTTGTATTTGATTTTTTCCGGAATATGTATCTCCTTTGACATAATAAAGCCCACAGCCTGGAGATCTTGAATCATGTCCGCATATAAATGCGTTTACTCCCTGAGACGACATAGAAAACAAGTTAACTCCAGCAACATGATTACGAATAAAAAGAGGTGTAAGCGTGAGTAAAAAACCAAAGGAAAAACACATAAATCGCCCAATTAAGAGTTTCTTATTCTTTAGTGTTGCATAAAACATCCATATCATAATAAATAGAACCAATATGATATTATTTGGCCTGCATAGTATCAATAGACCGAGCACAATTCCTGGAATTAACCATATAGCAGCTTTTTTGCTCTTTGAGAGACGTGTAATAGAAAAAACTAAAAGGACAGTTAAAAAGACTGTGATTGTTACACGCAACAATTCTCCTTCATAGAAAATCAATACTCCATATAAACTGCAAATGATTCCTGATATTACGCCAACGGTTCTATTAAAGATTCTATTTCCTATTAAGTATAATAAAGCACATGTACCAGCCCCCATAAGCATTTGGAATATTCTCACTATGAAGTAACGATGACCAAATAATTTATATATTAAGGCAAGAAAGTATGGATAAAGAGGAGATTGCGAATAAATGCCTTTTCCTCCCAGAATATCTCCATTTGAAATTTGAAGAGCAAACTGATCAAATCTTTGTTGGTCTAGTCCCACTGGAATATTATAAAACATAGGATTATCTCTCATCTGATACAGGTAAATGAATCTTATGGATAAGGCGAAAGCAAAGATTATTAATGGAATAAAGACTGAATTAGAAATTAGAAATTTTCTTTTCATTAGGCTCTTCTATTATGCCGCATTCAGTTATTATCGCAGATATAAGCCTTGCAGGGGTTACATCAAAAGCGGGGTTATACACATTTACATTTTTAGGCGCAATTCTTTTCCCGTATAGATTTGTTACTTCCTCATGAGCCCTTTGCTCAATTGGAATCTGTTTACCAGATTTTATTTTCATATCAAATGTGGAAATAGGAGCAGCCACATAAAAAGGAATATTATGCGCTTTTGCAAGTACTGCCAGACTGTACGTGCCTATCTTATTTGCAGTATCTCCATTAGAAGCGATTCTATCAGCTCCGACTATTACGCAACTTATTTTTCCTTGTTTCATCAATGAACCTGCCATATTATCGCAGATTAATGTAACATCAATCCCTGCATGCATCAGCTCCCATGTTGTAAGCCTTGCCCCCTGCAGTAATGGCCGAGTTTCGTCTGCATAAACTCTTATCTTCTTGCCTTGTTCGTTTGCATAAAAAATCACACCCAAAGCCGTTCCGTAATCGGCAGTTGCCAATCCTCCTGCATTACAGTGAGTTAAAATTACGTCTCCATCCTTTATAAGTTTTGCCCCATTCTTACCAATATCCCTGCAAATATTCTTATCTTCATCTATAATCTTTTGCGCTTCATTTAACAATTCGGATTTTATTGTCTTAATTGACAGATTTCTATGTTTCTCGCAACATACGCGCATCCTATCCAGTGCCCAGAAAAGGTTAACTGCAGTAGGTCTTGAGGATGATAGATATGATATGACATGCTCAAGTTGTTTTTTGAACCGTGCATAATCTTTCGCCTTTGAATCCTGCATTCCAAGAACTACGCCTAATGCTCCGGCAATACCTATAGCAGGCGCCCCCCGAACTCTCAAATTCTTGATTGCTTCCCCTATACTTTCTATAGTGTCGCAATATATGTGCTTAAACTTGTTTGGAAGCAAAGTTTGATCTATTAGTTTAATTCTTTCCTTGTCCCACTTAATTGTTTCAACAGGCATTAGTCAGTTCCAATTATCTTTTTTATAATCTCCGATGTTGATTTCCCCTTTACTTCTGGAATAGTAATAACCTTTCCACCGTGTGAGGTTACAGTATTTCTGCCAATAATTTGATCTATCTTATAATCTCCTCCCTTCACAAGAATATCCGGGAGCAGTGTTGAGATAGTTTTTGCCGGATCCGGTTCATCAAAAATTACGACATAATCAATGAATTCAAAAGCAGAGAGTATTTCTGCGCGTTCATCCTGAGGGAATAGAGGCCTCTCATTACCCTTTAAGGCCTTTACTGATTTGTCGTTGTTTACAGCAACTATGAGTATATCGCAAAGCTTTTTTGCAGCTCTTAAATATTTTATATGCCCAACATGTATGAGATCAAAACAACCGTTTGTAAAACCTATCTTCTTTCCTTGCTTTTTTAAAGAGTCTATTATTTCTTTTAACTCGGAAAGAGATTTGACTTTATTTTTGTTCACAATATAATTTTTCTTCCACAAGTTTACAGATTATGTGAATTACTGTAATGTGAGCTTCCTGAATGCGTGGAGTGCTTGAGGAAGGAGCAATGAAGCATAGATCTGCTATTTTTGAGAGCTCTCCACCTTCCCCACCTGAAAAGCCGATAGTTGTAAGTTCCATGCTTTTTGCTTTGCGGATGCCGGCTAATACATTCTCAGAATTTCCGCTTGTTGATATACCCAAAGCTATATCTTTCTGAGTTCCTAATGCCTCTATCTGACGCGAAAAAATCTCATTAAAGCTGTAATCGTTAGATATTGAGGTTATTACAGAGCTATCTGTAGTTAAGGCAATTGCTGGCAGCGCGCTTCGTTCCAGTTCAAACCTGCCAACCAATTCTGCCGCCATATGCTGCGCGTCAGCAGCGCTTCCTCCATTCCCAAAAACAAGCAGCTTCCCTCCACTGCTCAATACATCAGCAATGCTGTTTACTATCTTAACTATAACGTCAATCTGACGAGCTATAATATCTTGTTTTACTGTAATGCTTTCCTCGAGTATTTCTATTATGTGTTTATGCATAACAACTCATCTCCAACTCATCCCCTGCCCCCTTCTCTTGCAAGAGAAGGGGAAATGTCCCCTCTATTCTCAAGAGAGGGCTAGGGTGAGTTTATCTTTTAACCCACCTGAATCCGGAGCATTCAATCACATTAATATCTGCCAGCAAACGGTCAAACATAAGATTCAAACCCAGATTATCACTTGCTATATGCCCTGCGATTATGACGTTTAAGTGATTCTTTTCAGCCTCTTTTCTATGATCCTCGCTAAGATGCATACACACAATCGTGTTTATATCACTCGCAGAAAGCATTTTGAATATATCCTTTGAGCCCTCTGTTCCACCTGTCATATCCACAAATATTTTGCCAGCGCTTCTCTCTTTTGATCCAACAAGAATATTAGGTCCTGCAGCATTCATTGCGGCTTGCTTATACTCTTCTATCTCCATTAAAATGTCTATAATATCACCCATTGTATAAGGCTTTTCTTTATCAAAGAGCCTCTGCAAGTATGTTGCCACCATATTATCTGCAGGTGTATGAAGGTTCATAAAAGGCAATCCGATTAATTTGGCTGCGTCAACTGCTCTTGTATGATTTACCGGCATAAGTCTTCTCTTGACTTCCTTAACCCTATGTTCCATCAGGCTTTCTGCTACGTTAATTGGCACGCCGTGCAAACTGAGAATGTTTGCCTGCATCTTCATTACATCATACAGCATTGCGTATGGCAAGCCTTCAGGATGATGAGCTATAACTGCATCTATCTGTTTGCCTCTATTTCTTAGAGTATCTGCCAGAATGAGCTCGCCCACTTCAATATCTATACCGACAAGCACAGTTTTAATCGTCTCATTGCCGCTGCCATTTAATATTCTTGAGTCAGCGTATGGATTTTTAAGAGATTCTTTATCAAAAAATTCTTTCTCTTTTTTCTTTAATTCCTCATATTTATTCTTGTTTTTCTTAAGTTCAAGCAAAACAGTTTTCTTGCCCCTTGGATCATTTTCAATCCCAATCTTAATCGCTTTTCTATAGAGTTCTTTCAGGTTCATATGGCTTATGCTCCTTTATTTTTATTAATTAAATCTACAATTCTATCCCAGATTCTATGGGCTACTTCTTCTTTAGTCCTTTTTGGTAATTCTTCCACATTATTGCTTTTATCAATTATTTTCACAATATTAGTCTCACTTTCAAAGCCTGCATCAGGCTGAGTTACATCATTAACAACTATTAGATCCAGGTTTTTCTTCTTTAATTTTGTCCTGGCGTTCTTTATAAGATTATTGGTTTCTGCTGCAAAGCCGACAGTAATTCTACTATTTTTTATTTTGCCCAGTTTTTCTAAGATATCATCCGTAGGCTCCAAATCTATTTTTAACATACCCTTTCTTTTTATCTTATTTTTTTCTGTTCTTTTGGGCTTGAAATCACCAACAGCAGCAGCCATTACCAGAATATCAGCATGCTTAAAATTATCCAGAACAGCTTTGCCCATTTGATCTGCAGTTTCCACTGAGATGTATTTTACACTCTCAGGAGGAGCTAAAAGTGTTTTCCCACTTATTAATGTTACATTTGCCCCTCTTACTTGTGCAGTATGCGCTAAAGCGAATCCCATTTTCCCTGTGGCTGGATTTCCAATAAATCTTACAGGATCTATATACTCTCTTGTGCCACCTGCTGTTACAAGAACTCTTTTCCCTTTCAGGTCATATGTATCAAAAAGATCGCCTTCAATTAAGACGTCAACAACATGCTGAATAATTGAGTCAACTGATGCCAGTCTCCCTTCTCCTTCTTCCTCGCATGCCAACTTCCCATACTCAGGATTAATAAATCTGACACCTGCTATCTGCAGTTTTTTCTCATTATGTTTGTATATGTGACTTTTGTACATCCTCTCATTCATAGCAGGAGCCATCAAAATAGGTTTGTTCCCAGTAGACAGTAATGTTGTAGAGAGAAGATCATCTGCAATGCCACTTGCTACTTTTCCTATAATATTGGCAGTTGCCGGTGCTACAAGGAACAAGTCAGCAGTATCACTTATAGTTATGTGAGGCAAAGAGTCTTCAAGACTGCCTGAGTCATGGAACATGTTAATATATACAGGATTCTGCGAGAGTGTTTGTAATGTTATCTCTCCAATAAATTTAGCTGCATTCACAGTCATGATAACCCTGACATTTGCATTCAAGTCCTTTAATCTTCTTATTATTTCTGCAGATTTATATGCTGCAATACTGCCCGAAACACCCAAAATTATTGTTTTTCCTGTTAGCATCTTATTTCTTCTTTTTTTATCTGTCCCATCTTTGCTCCATCTATTTCTACATCCAAAATAATGGTTGAAAGTCTTTCAGTATAATATGCATTCACCTAAATAGCTCTCAGTGCCTCAAATAAGGCTATTACATTTTCAACAGGGGTATTAGCCTGGATATTATGGACAGCATTAAAAACAAACCCTCCATCTTGATTAAAAATTTCTATACGATCCTTAACTTCTTTTCGAACTTTATTTGGTGTGCCAAAAGGTAGTGTTTTCTGACTATCCACTCCTCCACCCCAAAAGACAATTTTTGAACCGTACTTTTCTTTTAAATATTTGGGATCCATATTTGCAGCTGAACATTGTACAGGATTAAGAATATCAAACCCTGCATCAATAAACTCTAAAATTAGAGGTTCAACAGAACCGCAGGAATGTATAAATGTCTTCCAGTCAGTATGTGTATGTACCCAATCATTTACTTTTTTATGGAATGGTTTATACAATTCTTTATATAAATTTGCAGATATAAATAGACCTCGCTGTGTTCCAAAATCAGTCCCACTGATGAAAATTACTTCTATCTTGTTACCCACAGCCTGACGAATCTTTTCTAAATTTTGCAAGGCTATCTCGCATTGTCTTTCAAATATCTCATAGATAAAACCCTTTCTTGTAAGTGTAGAAATATACCATTCTTCTATATCTCTAATCCCTTTAGGATATTTAAGAAATGGGGCTGGGACAAGGGCTATATCTCCAAATCCAGTGCCGCCAAAATTTGCCACTATGGCCAGGTCAGTATTGGTATAGAGATTCTCTGTTTGTTTATCTAAACATTTCAACTCTTCATCTGATATTTGCTGAAACTCCTCCAGATTATACTCCACCTTTAAATTTTTTTCATCTATGGATCCCTGGCGAACAATAGTATCAAAATAAAAACCGTTTTTGGGCATACGACCGCTTGGAGGCGCAGATTTATCTCCTTCAGGATACATTAAAATATCACCATTTTCTTCTGGCTCGGTATTGAATAAACCCGGGACTAAAACAGGAGTGCCATCAAATAACTGCCAGGGCTTCCAGTCTTTATTTTCAAATCCAAAAAGGTTCTTTTTTCCTGAAAGACCTATGCAATCAATATGCAGTTTGGCTATAAGCTCTTCATCAATCTCACCTAGCATCTGATAGGGCTCTATTACCTTAACCCGATTGCCGCCCGGTTTATCCAGACCAACAGCCTGGCGTAATTTAGCCACAATATTTACTGCAATCCCTGTAACCGGCGTAGCTCCAAAATCAATAGCAACCCGATCAGCCTTCTGATGGTTAAGCAATTGTTTTACTCTTTCTCTAGAAGTCATTTTTGCCTCACAGACAGCCAATAATTATAAACATCTTTCAACTCATCTGGTGATATTTTCCATTGTTTTGTTGATGGAATATAGGCAAATCTTATTCCATATTTGTTTGCTTCTTCCCTGAGATAAGACAACATCTCCACGGGGCTTTTGCCATTGAAACTTCCACTACAGTGATATGATCCTCCTGTGGAAGACAGTTTCTCAAAGATTTGAGGTATATTATCTTTATCAATGTTCATTGAAGAGGTTACTCCTATACATCCTTGAGTTCCCATAAAGACTGGCACATACTCTGCAATTGGACCACAGCTATGAATAAGACCTCCACCGTTTAATTCTTTAAAAATCATCTCATCATAAGGAGAACAAAACTCCTTATACATTTTGGGCGAGATGTTAATACAGTTATCTGCGGCAATACAATAATCACTCTCCTCCGGGAAGAAGGCTGGCATAATGTGGTCATGGCGAAAAAGACATCCATTTGCTTCAGCTATCTCCTTTTCAAGTTTTAAGAGACTTATCTGTGTCTTTGTAAGTTTGTGTAAAAATCTATGAACAAGTTCTGGCTTCTCATAAAATCCAATGGAAAGTTCTTCCATCCCAAGGATAAGTTGGGCATTATCCCAGGGACCACGCATAGGGGTTGATTTGATAACTACTTCTTCAGGTGCATTCCTTGAGAAATACTCTATTTTCTTAAGAGCTTTTGGTAACCAGCCATCCTTTTGTGGGTCGGGATCCGGCCAATCTACTGCCTGTTCCAGAGTTTTAATCTTCCCCTTCCATCTCAAAACTCCGTCATTACCATAATGAAAATCCATTCCAAAGGCTGAAGGAATAACAGCATCATCCTGCAGCATTGGAGAGAGCATTGGAACAAATGTCTCCACGGGTTCAGGAATAATCTCTAGGAATTTTCTAATTCCTTCCATTTGGTATTGAAAGTCCGCAACTTCATTTTTAAGGTCACAACTTCTAAGTTTAAGATTGCTCATTAATGGAGAAGTGCAGAACTCTATTAGGAATGGAATCTCTGTTTCCTTCCGCCAGAACTTGGTAAAGTATTCTCTATTTTTCTCTACCCAGTTACCAAACTTTATCTTTTTACTCATAATATTTTTTCCTCAATTAAAATACACTTCCAATAATCTCTCTTACCATTCAACTATTATTTTCTGCTCTTTGCTTTCTAACTTCAATTCTATCCGAACATAATGGACTTTGCCTGAAAATGAAGCAATCTCTTCGTAATCAGAATTTTCTATTCCATCTACAGTTATCTTCTTTAGAGAAGGTTTATACCTGAGAGAAAGAAGTACCTCAACAGGCTTTGTGGCACTGAGAACCATAGAAGTTCTGCCATGTTCTTTTGGCATATCAGTTTGATATCTGTAAGAAACAAGTGAATCTTTAACTCGAAGGTCTTTTATTTCTAACAGGTGTAGATTATCCGGCAATAAAGGACGTATCTCTATTCTATCATTATCTTCTATCTTTCCAGGCAAAGAAGCCGCAAGACTTAAGAAAAAGGAAAGATGAAGTAAATTTCCTCTATCCACAGCATTAGGTTTATCCGGATAAATCTTGAAATTCTTCGTCTCTTCTCCAACACCCACAGTTATTATATGCTGAGGCACAAGGTTGCTTTCATCAGTATATTTCAATAAAGTATCTATTTCTTCAGCAGCTACAGCAGGATAACCGCCACTTAAAAGCAATTCAGAAGTAAGAGCATTTAGTGATAAACGAACTCCCATCCCACTCCATCTTCTGCTATCAGAAGCTCCGCCCTCAAGGATAGAGCGCCCATCTGGACCTGGCATGTTAAAATCCAGCTGCCAATAGGTATTTGGAATAATACGGTCTTTGTTATAATAGATATCTCTGACAGCCCAGAAAGTAGATGCTGTTCTTTCATTCCAGAGTCTATTGTTTACATATTGATACCACAGTGCAGGTAATAAGTAAGGTTCAGTAACAAAAGGTTGACCGTTTTCGTGAATACCGGCAAAGTAATATTTTCCATCGTCATTCCATAAATATTTTTGTATTCCTGCTTTTATTTCTTCTGCCAGGTTGCCCCATTTTAGGGCTAAACTATCTTTCCCATATTCCCTAGCTAGTCTTGAAGCACACTCCAATCCTTTCTGGCAGACACCGTTAATATGAAGAGAGTATCCTACTGGCATACCGATGTCTACACTTTTCCCAGTTACGTTTTTCCCCCTAAATACCATTTCTTCGATTCCCAAGCACATTTGAAATTTCTCATTATAAGTAGTACGTAAATATTCTGTTGCTTTTTCTATCATCTGCCAGTTTTCTTCTAACCACTTTTTATCTCTGGTATAGTGATAATATTCATCACAGTGCCATAAAATATAGGCATTGGTATCAATCTCACTTTTGGCACATCCATTTTCTACTATAGGTTCAGGTTTTTCTACATTGAAACATTGTCCCCAATTCCCTTCTGGAGATTGGCAGACCTTCCAAAAATCAAGAAAATGCCTTATTCTTTCAAATTCACCAAATTCAAGTAATGGCTGGGTTATAAATAGTCTTGGATAACATGCTTTCCCTTTGCCATACATAAATCCATTATCCCATCTGTCATCCGACTCTACGATACCTCCGCTTAAGTATTTATCCTGACGATAAGCAATACTTTCTAAAGACGCCTTAATCATTTGATTTAATTTTTCGTTATCTGTTTTCACTTTCATCTTCAATTTTTCCTTTCTATAAATGCTTCAAGCATAGCCTCAAGATTTTCTAAAGACAAATCTGGGTCTACTCCAGACCCACCTATAATACCACCTTTTTCAGTCCCAAACATTTTTATTAAATGCCGTATATGTTTTTTAAATTCATCAGGAAAGCCATGTTTTATGCCCCCCTGTCGATCACCATAAAGATCAAAGCATATTTTCCCGGCAAATTGGCTAAGTTCCTTTTTCATTAAAAAGCTTTGACATTGAAGAACATCTACGCCAAGCTCAATAAGGTCCGGTATTATCTCTATTGTATACCCACAACTATGAAAATGGACATAGGCATTGCCTTTATGAATAGCATCAAAAAGTCTCTTATAGCGAGGTTTAAAGAATTTCCGCCAGAGAGAAGGATTTATCATAAGCGCCTGCTGAGTACCCCAGTCATCAGCAAAATTTATCATATCCGCTCCGAGTTTAATTGCTCTTTTGATAAGCGATAAATTGAATTCAACAATCATATCCGCTAATTCCTCAAGTTCTTTTCGTTCTTCTATAAGGTCAATCATCAGATTCTCATAACCTCGCAGTTCCTGAAGTTTTTCAAATAATCTGCTACCGCTATGTGTCCAAAGAGGTACAAGAACAAAACCGCCTTGAGCTTTAATCTCAGATGCCTTCTCTCTTTCCTTCTCAAATTTTTCTCCACTATCAGGCGGCAGGTCTGGAAGCTTATATGTTTTAAATTTAGACCAATTACTTAGTGGATGGACAGTCGGTATGCCTACAATCCTCGGATCAGCTCTTTCCCATGTAACACCCCAAACATCTGTGCTTTTCGCATGGAATGCGATATCTTTATTGGCTTTTGGAATTGTTTCCAAAGAGTAGTTACCTCCAAACCATTTTAAGTCGGCTGGATACTTTTTGAGAAGATTTAGAAAATTGTCACCGTATTTCCAGAACAAAGGACGTAAGCCATAATCCCCCCGAAAGATAGGAATACGATCAGGCTTTTTAAACTCAATAGCTTTTATAATACGTTCTCGTGAATTCATACATTACCTCCATTTTTAACCCAGATTGGGCTTGACCAGGCCATATTACCATCTTGCTGTGTTACGCGAATATAATAATAATCCGTGCCGTTAACCAATTATTAAGCATGGAATAATCTACATCTTCCCATATAGGCCACGAATACTTGTTAAAGTCATCCACTGAAAATATCCCAGGTGTATCTCTCTCAACGTCTCCAAACTTTACATCTATACTTGTGCCTACATAAGGCCCTTCACATTTATCCACCCATTTACCTTTTAACATATGCGGTGTTACAGAAATAAAGTCATATCCTGCTTTTACCCAAAATCCCACTTCCTTCTCCCAATTTTTAAATGGATATCCACTCACGATAGATTCACCCAAAAAAGCTCCCTTAATTTGATTGCTGATACTATGTTCAAACAACGGCAGTCTGTCTGGAACCTCCTGACAAAACAATGCTTTCTTTACTCTCTCAAAATTTGGTCTTTTTTCTTTCATCGTCCCCCCTTATACATTCATCAGTTATTTATAAAATTGCGGATAGTAGTCTTTACCAGTAGTAAGTATTTCCTCCATAAGTTGACGCGCGTTTTCTATTGTGCCAATATTCCCAGAAACTAATGGGTCATGTAAAAGAGCAAGCAAAAGTTTCTTTTTATCTCCTTTGATAGCTGCTTCTACTGTGAATTCCTGGGAAGCAATAATAATCTCCAGTATTCCCCTAATATTTTGAGGAATATTTCCTACTTTCTCAGGCTTCAGATTCCCGTTCTTTACAATTCCTGGAATTTCCAAAACAGCTTCTTGAGGTAAATTATCTACGGCTCCTCTATTGGGTAAATTTACAGCTTCAAACTTTTCTGTTTTTCCTTCAATAATAGACCCCATTATAGAAACTGCTTTGTCATCGTAGTCAGTCTTAATAGCATCATCGGCCCAATCTTCTTCACTCCACTTACTTCGATCGGTACCTTTAGTCCATTTTGTTTCTTTAAAATAATTCTGCAAGAATTTCTGTTGAGGTTGTTTACAAAACCACGGAAAAAACTCAGCATTGTGAAGACCGCCAGTACTAGGAAATAACCCAAAGGTTTTGAAAAGTTGCACTGCAATAGAATGAGGCCATAATCGTTTGCCATATTCCCAAGTCAAATCTATCCAGATCTTTTCATCTGCTTCAATCTTTTTCTTAAGAAGAGGATACATATCTTGCCCTTCTTTCTTTATGCTGATAAACCAAGGAAGATGATTAACTCCAACAACTTTAAACTGCAATTTATTTTTCTCTATATTTAAAAACTTAGAGATATTTTTTTCAGTTCCATATACACCATGGCAGAGCCCAACGACTTTGATATTAGTTTCCTTCCAGACAGCTCGGGTTAGCTGAGCCATAGGATTGCTATAATTAATGAGCCATGCGTTTGGACAAAATCGTTCCATTTCTTTGGCTATCCCGAGAATGACAGGAATATGCCGTAGAGATGTGAATATCCCCATAGCACCTATAGTATCACCAACGGTACTAAAAATATTATACCTTTCGGTAATTGCTCTTTCAGATCCAATTAGCTCGCCACCATAGCGAAAACTCGCTTCAACAAAATCAGCCCCATCAAGTGCTTCTTCCAATTTAGTTGTGGCCTTAAGATGAATTTCTCCCTTAGTTTTCTCCACTACCATATCACAGATCCTTTTGGAACGTTCTAACTTTTCCTTGTTTGGATCCTCCAGAACTACTAAACTTCCTTTCATAGACCTGCTTGAAATTACATCATACACCAATGGAGCAGTAAAATGCCCCCCTGCACCAACTACCGCAATTTTATACATAATGGTTCTACTCCTTTCTTAATAATTACATTCTCTTATTGCTTCAATAAAAGCCACGATATTGTCCCAAGGAACATCTGGCTGCAACCGATGACTTGGCGCAAGAAGAAAGCCACCTCCTTTTCCTATATTGTTAAATAATGTTTTAACAGTCTTTTTAACATCTTGAGGTTTCCCAAATGGCATAGTTGTCTGCGTTCCCAAACATCCCCAAAAAGACAACCTATCTCCATACCTCTTCTTAAGTTCAACAGAATCCATACATTCAGGTTGCACTGGATTCAAAATGTCTACGCCTATCTCAATTAAATCCTCAATTATGGGATTAATTTTTCCATCACTATGATACCAGATTAGAATATCTGGTTTTATTTTCTTTGCTCTCTTTATTACCTTGGCTAATCTTGGCTTCAACATTTCCCTCCACATATCAGGAGACATTATCATTCTATCCTCCATGCCTACATCATCCCCTGTCCTAAGTATATCCACGCCTGCCCGGACCATCTTTTCTGCCATAAAGCAGTTCATCGTTGTAATTCTATCCAGAATATATTCCACAGCTTCCCGTTTGATATACCAATCCATCATAAATTTTTCCATGCCGGTCAACCCCCAGGCCGCTTCAAAGGTATGACCACCCCAGCCGCTAACACAAAAATCATTCTGATGAAAATTTCTTACTTTCTGAATTAGCCCTTCGTATCTGTACTCAGCTGTTAAATCTGGGAAAGGATAAGATTTCAATTCTTCTAAGTTGGCTGGCAATTCCCGCGATGAAGACAAATTAACATCTTTCCTTGTCGGCAATACCCATACATGTCTTACATCACTATTAATACCAAAAAACTTTTCAAATCCTAAAGATTTAGTTTTTGTTTTAACTACTTCTTCCAGAGGAGGAGTAAAAAGGATCTCAAACGGGAGACGATCCGGTTCCTCTCTTTTCATAGCAGCCAAGACCCTTTCTCTTGAATTCATACATTACCTCCATTTTTAACCCAGATTGGGCTGGACCATGCCATATTACCATCTTGCTGTGTTACGCGAATATAATAATAATCCGTGCCGTTAACCAAATCGTTGTCCGTATAGACAAATTTTTCAAAAGTATCTTGTCCATATTGGGTATAAATCTCAATGTTGTTTTTAATAACTTCTATTTTTTTGATAATGGTAGTCCCTGCTACTTCTACATAAATTTGACGCTCCGTATTGTTATTATTAAGAATAAACTCCTCTCCCATTTGATGCCCATTGATATCTGTAAAAAGCAAGATTCGTTTACCTGTTGTAGCGTAACAGCGTCGCGACAATATAGCATCAAATATACTTTCTCTGGTTAAGTCATTAGCAATAACAGCAGTCAATGCCCCTTGCTCAGGATGGTACTGACCATGAGCAGGCAGACCAAAATGATTATCTGTACCAGCAACGAAACCAAGCTTATAGCCACGTGACAAAGCAGCCTGAATCGAATGTTCCCCATCTTTTTCAGAATAACCATGCAACGAATATATTTCAGCTACAGATTGAAATTTTTCATCATGATA
>JAGMBN010000190.1 GCA_023129655.1 bacterium
GTTTTATGAACTGACTTCCCTTAACAGTATTTCTATTGTAAAGATCAGGAGTTGTATCCGGCAGGTTGAGAAATAACGCATAGTTTTTCGCTTCTGCTTCTCTTATAGGAGACTGAGGTGCCATTTTGATCGCTTCTTTATCCTTCATGGGACAATTTTCAAAACAAGTTCCACACCCGGTACAATCCTCCGGAGCTACCTGAAGTGTGTATTGATAATCTTCCATATCTTTTGAAGGTTTGGGCCCAGTATGTTTAAATGTCTCCGGCGCATTTTTAAGGAGTTCTTTCTTATACATTTTTGGTCGAATCGCAGCATGCGGACAAACCAATGAGCATCTTCCGCACTGAATGCACGTTTCAGGATTCCATATCGGAATGTTGATAGCAACGTTGCGTTTTTCATATTGAGTTGTTCCTGTAGGCCATGTTCCATCAGATGGCATCTGAGAAACCTTTATACTTTCTCCTTCCCGTCTTATTATCTTTGCTGTAACCTCTTTAACAAAATCAGGCGCATTATCAGCCACAGTAGGTTTCTCGTCCACTTGTCCCATGAAAGACTTGGGAACTTCTACTTCCTGAATATTAGCGGCAGTTGCATCCACAGCCTTGCTGTTCATATTAACAATCTTCTCTCCCTTTTTCCCATATGTCTTTCTTATTGATTCCTTAATTGCAGAGACAGCCGTTTCTTTTGGAAGTATGCCTGAAATCAGGAAAAACGCAGTCTGCATTATCGTATTAATGCGTGTGCTTAGCCCGAGTCTTGAAGCTATCTTGATTGCATCTATAACGTAGAATTTAAGTTTCTTATCTGCAATTTGTTTTTGCACTTTTGCAGGCAGGTTTTCCCATACGGTATTTTTATCATGCTCTGATGTTAGAAGGAATGTGCCTTCATCAACTATGTACTTAAGCATATCGTATTTTTTCAGGAACGTGAAATTATGACATGCAAGAAAATTCGCTTTTGAGATCAGGTAAGGACTTCTTATAGTTTTTTTGCCGAACCGGAGATGAGAAACTGTAACAGCGCCTGCCTTTTTAGAATCGTACACAAAATATCCCTGAGCATAATTGTCTGTTTTTTCTGCTATGATCTTAATGGAATTATGATTAGCTCCAACCGTTCCATCAGAACCAAGCCCGTAAAACATAGCTCTATACAC
>JAGMBN010000191.1 GCA_023129655.1 bacterium
TTGCCGCTCCGCAAAAGACTCCTTCATGCCCTTTTCCTCTTTGCCGGGCATCTTCAATAGCCTTTCGCGCTGGCGTAACCACCAGCCTGTCCTCCGGCTTAAGACTAAGCTCCTCCATAATAAGCTCCGCCCTTTGCACGGTTTCCTTGTCCGCAAGACCCATTGCATATTCACACGCATATCTAAAATATCTTCTTATTACTTCCTGCTTTGCGGCGTGTTTTACTGTTTCATCATCTATAATTCCAAAACCAGCTCTGTTTACACCCATATCAGTAGGCGACTTATATACTGACTCAGATCCTGTTATCTTCTCCAGTATTCTCTTAAGCACAGGAAATACCTCTACGTCCCGGTTATAGTTCACAGCTACCTTGTTGTATGCTTCAAGATGAAAAGAATCTATCATATTAAAATCCCTTAAATCCGCTGTTGCCGCTTCATAAGCCGCATTCACAGGATGTTTAAGAGGCAGATTCCATATAGGAAATGTTTCAAACTTTGCATACCCGTTCTTCATTCCTCTCTTATAATCATGATATAATTGAGAAAGACATGTAGCTAATTTCCCGCTGCCCGGACCTGGTCCGGTAACTACAACAAGAGATTTCTTAGTCTCAATATACTCATTTGCTCCATAACCTTCATCACTTACAATTAAATCCACATCCGTAGGATATCCTTTTGTAAATATATGAGTATAAACCTTTATGTTCCTGCGCTTCAATTTGTTCCTGAATATCCTTGTTGCCGGCTGATCTTCAAAACGCGTTATTACAACTGCCAAAATATCAATCCCCCAATCCCTTAAATCATCAATTGATTTGAGCACCGCAGCGTCGTATGTAATTCCAAAGTCTGCTCTTATTTTTTTTCTTTCAATATCACCGGCATAAATGCAAAGCAATATATCCGCCTTATCCTTTAGCTGCTGCAAGAGCCGTATCTTTACATTAGGATCAAAGCCCGGCAGAACCCTTGAAGCATGAAAATCAAAAACAAGTTTTCCGCCAAACTCAAGATACAGTTTATTATCAGCCATCTCAACTCTCTCAAGAATAGCCTTAGTTTGCTCTTTTAAATATTTCTCGTTATCAAAACCTATTTTTCCGTTCATGCTCAGGATATTATCATTTTTCTATAGAAATTAAAATCAATAAAATAAAGAAG
>JAGMBN010000192.1 GCA_023129655.1 bacterium
AAAGTGGATGCAATTTCTGTTTTAACGGATAAAAAGTTCTTTCAAGGGGAGATAAAATACCTAAATATGGCTAAAAATGTGATTGATATCCCAATTTTGAGAAAAGACTTTATTGTAGATGAGTATCAAATATACGAGTCAAGAGCATATAAAGCAGATGCAATTCTTTTGATAGTCCGAATACTTGAGAGATCGCAGCTTGCAGATTATCTTGCTATGACTAAGGAACTTGAAATGGCTGCACTTGTTGAAGTTCATTCTGAAAGGGAACTTGAGCAGGCTCTATACTGCAATTCAGAAATAATAGGAATAAATAACCGCAATCTTGATACTCTGAAGGTTGATATTGAAACAAGTCTCAGAATAAAAGGAGAAGTTCCTGAAGATAAGATTGTTGTAAGTGAAAGTGGGATAAAAACAAGAAATGACGTTAAAAAACTTTATAAATACGGTATGCATGCTATACTTGTTGGAGAGATATTGATGAGAAGCGATAACATAGAATCTGAAGTAAGAAAATTAATTGGTAAAGAGATATGAAATTACCTGATAAGAATGGTCGCTTTGGAGAATTCGGTGGCATGTTTGTGCCTGAAACTGTTATGCCTGCAATTCTAGAACTTGAAAAAGCCTATTTATCTGCAAAAAAAGACAAAAACTTTCAAAAAGAATTAAATTATTACCTGTGTGAATATGCAGGGAGACCTTCGCCTCTATATTTTGCTCAAAGACTCACCAAAACGATCGGAGGGGCAAAGATATATCTTAAGAGAGAGGATCTCCTGCATACAGGAGCGCATAAGATAAATAATACCTTGGGACAGGTACTGCTCGCCCAAAAAATGGGGAAAAAGAGAATTATTGCAGAAACCGGCGCAGGACAGCATGGAGTTGCAACAGCAACCGTTGCCAGTATGTTTGGATTAGAGTGCGAAGTGTTTATGGGCACAGAAGATATCCAGAGACAATCTCTGAATGTATTCAGGATGAAACTTTTAGGAGCTAAAGTTACACCTGTAACATCCGGAAGCAAGACACTCAAGGATGCTGCAAATCAGGCAATTAGAGATTGGGTTACAAATGTCAGAACTACCCACTATGTTATTGGCTCTGTTGTCGGACCTCATCCATATCCAATGATGGTGAGGGATTTTCA
>JAGMBN010000193.1 GCA_023129655.1 bacterium
AGAGAGCCATAGTAACAGAGATTCCCGGAACTACAAGAGACACGGTGGAGGGCCACATTCACATACAAGGGCTTTGCTTTATTTTAACAGATACTGCCGGCTTACAGCCTGTAAGCAATATTGTTGAAAAAATAGGCATTGCCAGAGGAAAGAAAAAACTCTTAGAAGCTGACCTTATACTTTTTATGCTGGATGCAGGCACAAGAATTGATTCAAATGACAAGAAACTGTTTGAGCTTATTAAAGGGAGGAATACTATTGTCCTGCTTAATAAAATAGATTTACCATCTAAAACAAAGATACCTGATATTCGCAAACTTGTTCCTAAAGTGATAATCCTGAAAATATCCGCAAAGGAAGAAATTGGAATTGATGAGCTCAAAAACACAATGCTTGATATAACATTGTCTAAATTCAAGCATCATCAGTCCTCTGTATGCGTTAATATGAGACATAAGGAATCGCTGTTAAATGCGCAAAGGAGTTTAGATCATATTATTCATACTATGACAAAAACAAAATTAACTGAAGAGTTTATCTCTCTTGACCTGAAGAACGCTCTGGATTCTCTTGGGCAGATAACAGGAGAAACAGTGAATAATGAAGTGCTGGATAGAATATTTTCAAAATTCTGCATAGGAAAATAATTATAAAATTTAATATTTTTCACTTTTTTCTACTTTCCTATTGACATAGTTAGAAGAAATTGCTATTTTTAGCAGTCTAAACGTGAGAGTGCTAAAAATTATAGGAAAGGAGGGGTGAAAAACATGACAGTTAAGCCGCTTGGTGACAGGATCTTAGTTAAGAGATTAGAAGAGGAGGACAAGATAGGAAGTATAATAGTCCCTGATTCAGCTAAAGAAAAATCGGAGAAAGCAGAGATTATTGCTGTGGGAGAGGGAAAAAAGACGGATGAAGGAAAACTGATTTCTCTTGAGGTTAAAAAGGGAGACAGGATACTCATTGGAAAGTACGCAGGCACGGATATAAAGATTGACGGCGAAGAGTATATCATTATGAAGCAGGAAGATGTAATGGGAATTTTTAAGAACTAGGAATAAAAAAACAAAAAAAGGAGTAATACAAGATGGCAAAGCAATTGAAGTTTGACGAAGAAGCAAGAAAGGC
>JAGMBN010000194.1 GCA_023129655.1 bacterium
ACACGAAGCTTTAATTAATTTCATAGAGGCTATGATGAAAAAAGAGGAAGTAAAAGGATACATTTCTCAATTGGATGATTTACTCCCGGTTTTAATCAAGCATTTTCAGATTTCCAATCCTTATAAATTATTTGGGGTTAAGATTACACTGCAGCAGTATTTAACACTGGATGCGCTAGCTAGGAGAGGCAAGTGCATGGTAAGCGAATTAAGTAAAACTATGAACGTGGCTTTAAGCACAATGACTGAATTGATCAACCGCTTGGTAAAGAGAGACTTTATCCGCAAGATTAGAGATATAAAAGATAATCGTATAATCTGGATCAATTTAACCAATAAAGGGCTGGAGATCTTTCGCAGTATGACTAAAAAGAAGCAGAAGCATATCTCAGGTATCTTAGAGAAATTAGCTTATAACGAGCGTAAGACTTTAATTGATATATTAAAAACAGTCTCTCAAGCTGCTAATGAAATAGGAATACAGAAAATCAATAACTAAAAATTTTTGCCTGATAGTTCGTATGACGAACTATTTGAATGTAGGTTTATTAATGAGACAAAAACGCATACTTTTTCTTACAACGTCTACGGGTTCCGGACATATGAGAGCCAGTGAGGCAATAGAAGAAGCTCTTTGCAGAATAAGCCATGAAACCTTTGATATTCAAACAGAAACTTGTTTTGATTATTTATCTCCTTCATCCAGAAAGATCACTACGAAAACATACATAAAAAGCATTCAATTAATGCGGCGTGTTTTGAAATCTCTATATAATTATAGAAAAAAGCATACTGATAAAGATTCTGCCAGACATTTTTTGAGCATGCCGTTAATGAGGAAATATAAAAAAGTTGTTATAAATTTTGATCCTGACATAATTGTCTGCACTCATGCATTATCATGCAGATTAGTCTCTATACTCAAATCAAAAGGAGAGATTTCCGCTTCGCTAATAGCTGTAATAACCGATTTTGACGTTAATCCTTACTGGTTCAGTAAATATGCAGATGGGTTCATTGTGCCTACGGAGGAGATAAAGAAGGAATTTATCAGTCATGGAATAGAAGCGAATAGGATCCATGCATTCGGGATTCCAATTTATCCGGCTTTTTCCAAAACGCAAAACAAA
>JAGMBN010000195.1 GCA_023129655.1 bacterium
AAGCCCCGCCCCTACAATGTGGAAAACGAAAAATGTAGGGGCAGGGCTTGCCCCTGCCCTGATAGGATAGGATATGTTATTAGATAAGTTAGATAGTATTAAAAAAAGGGGTGATGAACTTACTGAGTTAATGAGTGACCCTCAAGTTATATCTAATAGAGACCAGTATCAGAAGTATGCCAAGGAATATACTGATATAAAGGACATAATAAAGGAGTACGAAAAATATAGGGAAATTTTGAATGATATATCAAAGAACAAAGAGATTCTATCAAATCCCGGTGAAGATAAGGATTTTCTGGAACTGGTTGAAACAGAGATAGCGGATTTAAATGGCAGAAAAGACAAGCTGGAAGACAGTCTTAGAACGTTGCTGGATCCTGAAGCGCGCGATTGGAACAAAGATATTATTATGGAAATACGCAGTGGGGCTGGTGGAGATGAAGCCAGTCTTTTTGCTGAAGACCTATTTCGCATGTATAGTAAGTATGCTGAAAAGAAAGGATGGAAAATTGAGGTTTTATCATCTCACTTAAGAGAATTGGGCGGTTTTAGAGAGGTGGTTTTTGCAGTAAAAGGAAAGAATGTTTACAGAAGATTGAGATTTGAAAGCGGAACGCACCGTGTTCAAAGAGTTCCGGTTACCGAGACCAGCGGCCGCATTCATACATCCACTGTTACTGTGGCAGTGCTTCCTGAACCTGAAGATGTTGAAGTTGCAATAAATCCGCAGGAATTAAAGATTGATACATTTAGAGCCTCAGGAGCTGGAGGCCAGCATGTTAATAAAACAGATTCAGCAGTTAGAATAACCCATATACCGACGAGGCTGGTTGTTGAGTGTCAGGATGAAAGATCACAGCATAAAAACAGAGTTAAGGCAATGAGAGTATTAAGAGCGCGCTTGCTCCACAAAGTTAAAGATGATCAGCAAAAGCAGATTTCTCAGGATAGAAAAAAACAGGTTGGCACAGGAGATAGAAGCGAAAAGATTCGCACGTATAACTTCCCTCAAGCGCGGATTACAAATCATCGCATAAACTTTACTTTTCATAAGCTTCAGGCTTTTCTTCAAGGTGATATGGATGAATTAATAGAAGCCGAATTATCAGCTGGTTTTAA
>JAGMBN010000196.1 GCA_023129655.1 bacterium
CTGTTTCTTGTTGCCAGAACTATATTCACTCTACTTACCTTTTATCTTTTTAAGCTTTGCATGCTTAGTAAGCAAAAGACGTTTCTGATTATCATTGTCAAAATGGACTGTTATTTTTAAACTCTCTCCAACCCCGCTATGATCAATAACAGTTCCATTCCCCCATTTTTGGTGCGTTACTCTATTGCCGATACTATATTCCCGTTTAAGAATATGTTTGGTCATTGTTTATTCTCCTTATCAAAGTGTTTATCTGCTATTCCTGTTATTCTATTTAAAACAATTTCAAGCTCCCTGCCTTTTTCCAACTTTTCTTCCTTTGAAGCATTTGCCGGAACATAAACAGGTGAACCAAAAGTTACTACAGCTCTGCTGAAAGGATGTGGAAATACAAATCTATCCCAGCTGTTAAGTCTTGTGTTCCGGGATGAATTGAATGTCATGGGAACTATCGGACATCCGGATTCGGCCGCTATATGAATAACTCCCTGCTGGACCTTTTCAGCCGGACCTCTTGGTCCGTCCGGTGTTATTCCCATATCAAAACCTTCCGACAATTTTTTAAGCGCCTCTTCGTGAGCATTTTTTCTATAATGTCTGCTGGACCCTCTGACAGCGGAATATCCAAATTTTCTTACAATCCTTGCTATAAATTCCCCATCCCTGCTGGAACTTACTAAGACACATATATTTTTCCCACCCAACTTGTATCTGTAATAATATACAGTTAAAAACAACCTGCTGTGCCACGCAGCAAGTATAATATTTTTGCCTGCTCTTTTAAATTTTAAGTAGTTCTCTTCTCCTTTGGTTTCAAAGACCATGCTCCTGCCAATGCATCTGATCAATATACACGCCAGCCATGGAATTATTCCTGACTTAAAAATACTATGTATTCTCATTCTTCAGTATCCGCGCGAAACTGAATATCATATAACTTCTTGTACAAACCCTGTTTTCTAATAAGTTCGTCATGCGCGCCTGTTTCTATTATTTCCCCACCTTCAACCACTATAATTTTATCAGCGTGCATAATAGTAGAAAGCCGATGCGCAATTACAAATGTAGTGCGATTGGTCATAAGATTATCTATCGCCTTCTGAACCAGATATTCCGATT
>JAGMBN010000197.1 GCA_023129655.1 bacterium
CTGAGCGTTATTTCTCCTGTCATGGCAATATCCTTCTTAACAGGTTTCCTGGTAAGAGCAGAAGCCAGAGAAACTGCCATTGTAACACCTGCGGAAGGACCGTCCTTTGGTATGCCTCCTTCAGGAACGTGAATATGTATGTCAATGTTTTTATAGAAATTCTTTGCCAGACCAAGTTCTTTTGCTTTAGAACGAACAAAGCTGAGCGCTGCCTGGCCGGATTCCTTCATAACATCTCCCAACTGGCCTGTTAAAACAAGTTCTCCTTTCCCAGCCATTACAGCAACCTCTATTGATAATATCTCGCCTCCAACCTCTGTCCATGCAAGACCGGTTGCAACTCCGATCTCTTCTTTCTCTTCTTTTTTACTATATCTGAATTTTTTATTTCCCAGAAAATCAGAAAGATTACCCGGAAGTACTTTTATTTTTTTTGCTCTCTTTTTTTCAACAATCAGTTTTGCTGTTTTTCTGCATATAGACGCAATTTCTCTCTCTAAATTCCTCACTCCTGCTTCGCGTGTATAGTGTCTCACTATGCTGAAAACAGTTTTGTCAGAGATATCAAGCAAGTTAGTGTTCAACCCGTTTAGCCTTAGCTGTTTTGTTATTAAAAACCGGTTTGCTATTTTTACCTTCTCCATCTCTGTATAACCTGAAAAATCTATTACTTCAAAACGATCAAGCAATGTCAGGGGAATATTATGAATAACATTTGCCGTTGCTATGAACATTACATTTGAAAGATCAAAATCCACTTCAAGATAGTGGTCATTGAATTCATAGTTCTGTTCAGGGTCAAGCACTTCAAGCAATGCAGAGGATGGATCTCCTCTAAAATCAATGCTCATTTTATCAACCTCATCAAGTAGAAAGACCGGATTTCTACTGCCGACTTTTCTGAGTGATTGGATTATCTTTCCGGGCAGAGCTCCTATATATGTTCGTCTATGACCTCTAATCGCCGCTTCATCCCTTACTCCGCCAAGAGAAACTCTTATAAATTTTCTGCCTAATGTGCGGGCAATTGATCTTGCTAATGATGTTTTTCCAACACCGGGCGGCCCCACAAAACAAAGTATCGGACCTTTA
>JAGMBN010000198.1 GCA_023129655.1 bacterium
TGTATCCAAAATTTTCAAGATATCTCTTATTTATCCCATATGAAGAAATTTCTCCATTATGAACAACTGACCAGTTCAACAGTCCAAAAGGATGAGCTCCTCCCCACCATCCCACGGAATTAGTTGGGAACCTGCCATGCGCAATCCAGATATACGCCTCATATTCCTCAAGCTTATAATACCTGCCTATATCCTCAGGATAGCCTATACCTTTAAATATTCCCATATTCTTCCCGCTGGATGTTACAAATGCGCCTTCAATTTCCACATTAATCTTCATAACATCATTAACAACTATATCCTCATCTGTTAAATCGTAATACAAATTTTTTACTTTATCTGTTAACTCAATAAAATAACGCCATAAAAGAGGTCTGTTCTTTATTGACTTATCCTCTATTGTTGGAATCTCCTCACTTTTAACCACTCTATAACTAGTTTTTAAATATTCCTCTGCATCAGCCATTGCCTTTTTGTCGTCATACATCATATGAAACGCAAAATAGTCTTTAAATTCCGGATATATTCCATAAGCTGAAAATCCGCCCCCAAGACCATTCGCTCTTTCTCTCATTACAGCAATGGAGCGGATAATAGCTTCTCCGCTGATTTTTCTGCCGGATTCGTTCATAATGCCGGCGACACTGCATCCGCTGATTAATTTTTCCTGTTTATTATGTCGCAGATATTCATTTTTACCAATCATAGTTCGCTCGTTGTTTTCCTTTTTCACTTTTAGCCATGTTTTATATCTCCTTATTGGTTTGTCTTTATTTAAAAGCAAATAGTATGCCAAATGTTAAGGGAAACGAGTTAAACATCATTGCGAGAAGTCCCGAAAGCTTTCGGGATTCGCAATGACGGACATGTCTATATCCTACAATATTGTATTGTTTTATTGCATATCATACATAGCGGTAGGATTTGTATTTGCAATATTTCAGTACTACGAAAATAAGCAGGTTTAATGTCCTTCTAACCAAGCCTGAGTCACGACGTACCTGTTCATTTCCAACCCAGGAAAAAACAGGGAATCAAAAAAAATTTCTGATAATCTATATTGGAGTTTCCCCAAAAATTTTAT
>JAGMBN010000199.1 GCA_023129655.1 bacterium
GTAAGCTTTATACCAACAGCTGTGTGATGAGCAAAACTAATTGCTAAAAGAGAAAGAATAGCCAAAATCCACAAGGTTATGATCAGAATTGAACCACGCCTATTCATACGTTATTCCTGTATCAAATATTGGAATTTCTGTTATTGCCTCAAGAATACTATCCTCTTTACTCTTAATTGATAATTTTACTGCATACGGCAGGCTGTCTTCTTCCCATGAATCTTTCCATTCTTTCTCTGAATTACAATAAGAAAAAACTAGTTCTTGAATGTCGGGAACCAGTTCCCGTTCGTTAGTTTGTCCTGTTAAGCTTTCAGGGTATGTCTGAACATCTCTCATTATATTCCCGTTATCAAAATAATAGCTAACTTTATAGATCTGAGTTATTAGATTCTTATCTTGATACACATCCTTTATCACAGGCATTGAAATACTGTGCTTTTCTCCCTCAAATTTAATCACGGAGAATCTGGCCACGTTTCTAATGTCTTTTGTCATCCTATTAAGCGCCATTTGCGAAGATTCCGGGAAACGTGTGTGAGCATCACCTTCATTCCATACCTTGATACCTGAATACAAGGTGCTGTATACCGCGCTGACGATCACAGCAAAAATCAGAATTGCAATTAAGAGTTCTAATAAGGTAAAAGCCAACATCCCCCTTAATCCCCCTTCAAAGGGGGAATTTTTGTCCTTTGTGCCTTTGTGCCTCTGTGCCTCCGTCACTTTGTGCCTTCTTTTAAATACGTTGTCAGAGTTAATTTCTTTTCAACTTTATTCTGATCCCATGACACGATCAATACAGCTTCACTCAGGTTAGTATCTTCAATAATATTTGTATCCAATTTCCACTTATATTTCTCATCTTCTCCATATGTATCTTCTAATCCATTCTCTATATCCCACATCTTTCTTTCTAAATAAAATCCGGCATCTATATAATTCACAATTGCTTTTGTCCCGTTCAAACAGCTGATAAATGAATGTATGATGATCACTAAACCAAGAGATAAAACAGCTACTGTGATCATTACCTCAAAAAGAAGGAAGCCTTTTGAATCTGGAGTTTCCCCATTTTTTCAAT
>JAGMBN010000002.1 GCA_023129655.1 bacterium
TTCAGGATAGCCTTCTTAAAACATTGGATAAAATATTGAAAATATCTTTGAAGGCAGATGTTTTAATAATGTTCATAGGAGGCATAGCTGTTAGCGTGTGGGGAGAACCGCGAACCACATATGATATAGATGCGGTTATAGGAATTTCCAGCTCTGAGAGCGGTAAGTTTCTTTTGGAAGCGAGTAAGCAAAACTTTACTTATGACAAAAAAAATCCTGTGAAAACAATACAGAGATCAGATTTTATTACTCTTGTATCTTCGGTAAAAAACCATAAAATCTATGTAGATCTTTTTCTGGCTTCGGGAGAGTATCAGAAAGAAGCTTTATCCCACAGGAAGGAGATTAAGCTCTCTGGCAGAAAAATCCCCGTTATTTCAGCAGAGGATTTAATTCTTTATAAATTATTAGCTGGACGAACTAAAGATATAGATGATATAAGAGAAATTCTTATCTCTCAAAAAGGAAAGCTGGATATGAGGTATATGAAAAAGTGGGCTATAAAGCTTGGAATAACGACTTTCTTAAATGATGAACTGGATTCGATCAATATAACATAATATAGAGAAGGCGTAATGTTATGAAAAAAAGAGGTAAGAGGTATCAGGCAGTTGAGAAGTTAATAGATAAAGAAAAAACGTATGATCTTTCTCAGGCAGTTGAATTACTGAAAAAGGCAGCTAACGCAAAGTTTGATGAAACGGTTAATATGGCTTTTCATCTGGGAGTAGATCCTAAAAATGCTGACCAGCAGGTAAGAGGTGTTATAAATCTGCCTCATGGAACAGGCAAGACTGTAAGAATTGCGGCTTTTGTAAAGGGTGATAATGTTGATAAAGCTAAGAAAGCAGGAGCTGATTTTGTTGGGGATAAGGATCTGATGGATAAGATAAGCAAAGGCTGGCTTGATTTTGATGTTGTAGTTGCAACGCCTGATATGATGAAAGAGATAAGTAAGTTAGGGAAGATACTTGGGCCGCGCGGATTAATGCCTAATCCAAAGAGTGGGACAGTTGCTTTGGATATAGCAGGAGCTGTAGCAGAGATTAAGGCAGGAAAAGTAGAGTACAGGCTGGATAAAGGAGCAAATTTGCATATAGTAGTAGGAAAGGTTTCTTTTTCCAAAGAGCAATTATCAGACAATATACTGACAGTTGCAAAGGAAATCATTCATGCAAAACCTGCGTCTTGTAAAGGGCAATATGTAAGAAATCTTGCTGTTAGTTCCGCAATGGGACCGCCAATAAGGATGAATATAAATGTCAAATAACAAAAGAATTAAATTCAAGGCACAAAGTGACAAAGGCACATAGGCACAAAGAAAAGATAATTAAAATTTGGATTTAGAATGACCGAACGTCCCCCTTTGAAGGGGGATTAAGGGGGATGTATGAACAAAGATGAAAAAGCTAAAAGGGTAAAGGAATTAGTCAGGCAATTTCAGAAAAGTCCTAATAATATGGTATTTACAGATTATAAAGGGTTAACAGTTAAAGAGATATCAGGCTTACGGGAAACATTAAATGAAAAAGGAATATTGTATAAGGTTATCAAAAACAGACTTGCATGTTTGGCATTAAAGGAGAGTGGGCTGAAAGGTTTGGATCAATTTTTTACTGGTCCTACAGCTATTGCTTTTGCGCAGAATGATCCAACTGTTCCGGCAAAAGCGCTGTCAAAATGTTCAAAAGAATATGATTGCCTTAACATTAAAGGAGGGTTTATTGATGAACTTGTTTTTTCCGCAGAACAGATTAGAGAGATTGCTTTAATTCCTTCCAGAGATCAATTGCTTATGCAGTTAATAGGACAGCTTCAAGCTCCAATAGGTAATTTTGTATATTGTATCAGATCAATATTAGCCAGGTTTGTGTATGTGATTCACGCTGTAATAGATAATAGAACTAATTCAAAGATAGAGGAGGTTGATAATGGTAACAAAAGCTAAGAAAGCAACAGAAAAATCAGTAGAGCCTAAGGATGTTAAATCATCTAAAAAGGATGATCCTAAAGTTCCTCAGGTTGAGGTGGAACAAAAGCCATCTACAAAAAAGCCGGATAAGGCTGGTATTGTAGATATGGTAAAGAATATGACGGTTCTGGAGTTATCTAATCTTGTCAAAGATTTAGAAAAGGAATTTGGCGTTACTGCTGCTCCGATTGGTATTGGAGCTGCCTCACCAGGCGCAGCGCCTGCTTCTGCTGTTTCTGAGGAAGAGAAAGAAAAAACAACGTTTACTGTCTTATTAAAGCAGTTTGGGGATAAGAAGATTCAGGTAATAAAGGAAGTAAGAGCTATTACAGAGTTGGGACTTAAGGAAGCGAAAGACCTGGTAGAGAGTGCGCCAAAGCCTATTAAGGAAAATATTTCAAAGGAGGAAGCTGAGGAGCTTAAGAAAAAGTTAGAAGCTGTTGGTGCTGTTGTAGAATTGCAGTAAAGGTAGTCTTTAAAGACATAATAATTGTTGCTAAAAATAGCCTAATTTAAATAAAGGGAAAATAAATATGTCTCAACATGTAACTAATTCTTTTGGCAGAGATGTGTACTGTCAGATATCTCCTGTTATGAATATTCCTGATTTAATGTATGTTCAAAGGATGCCATATGCAGAATTTCTTCAGAGGGATGTGAACCCTGCGAATCGTAAAAAGCAGGGACTTCAGGCAGTATTTAATGAGTTTTTCCCGATAATAGACGAAAGGGGGAAATCCTGCCTTGAATTTTTAAGCTATAGTATTGGTGACCCTAAATACAATGTAGCTGAATGCGAGAGGTATGGAGTGACATATGCTGCTCCTCTTAAGTTGAGAATGAAACTGACTATTAATGAAGAGAATTCCAGTAAAGCTGATAGCGCAAGAGAGCAGGAGGTGTATTTACTGGACTTACCTCTTATGACAGAGCAAGGGACGTTTGTCATCAACGGAGCAGAGAGAGTTATTGTTAGTCAGTTACATAGATCTCCAGGTCTGTATTGTCAGAAAAAGGAAGTTTCTAATGAGAAAGAGCTTTATTCAGCACGTCTCATTCCGAATAGAGGGGTCTGGCTTGAGTTTGAATTCGATGTCAATGATGTGCTTTATGTTAGTATGGACCGTAAAAGAAAGATGCTTGCTACAGTTTTACTTAGAGCGTTTGGATATGTGACAGATGAAGAAATTATCAGACTTTTCCATAATTGCAAGAAGAAGATAATTACAAATAAGACAGTGCCTGATAATCTTATTGATGAAATTCTGGCAGAGGACATAGTTGATGAAAATACAGGAGAAGTTCTAGCAGAGAGTAAGGAGAGAATAACTCCTTCCATTGCTAAGAAGATATTAACATTCAAAATCAAAAGTATAAACATAATAGAAATGGCTGGCAGAGATATTTCTATTATAAATACGCTTGCAAAAGATCATAGAAAATCGAAAGAAGAAGCTTTTGTAGAAATATATAAAAGATTGCGTCCAAGTGATCATTTTACAATAGATACTGCTGAGAGTTATTTTAACGACATTATTTATAATCCTAAAAGATACGACCTTTCACAAGTTGGAAGATATAAGCTGAATCAGAAGTTAGGTCTTAATCATTCTTTGGACAAGACGACATTAGATAAAGAAGACATAGTAAAAACAATCAATTATTTGCTTCTGGCAAAGCACAATAAAGAAGACGAGGATGATATTGACCATCTTTGGAATAGAAGAGTCAGGACTGTAGGGGAATTATTACAGACTCAATTTAGAATAGGGCTTGCTAAGTTAGAGAGATCCGTAAGAGAGAGAATGACATTTCAAGAACCTGATACTGTTATGCCGCATAATTTAATTAATGGACGGTTAATTTCTTCAACGGTAAATGATTTCTTTGCGCGTGGACAACTGTCGCAATTTATGGATCAAACAAATCCGCTTTCAGAACTTACTCATAAAAGAAGACTAAGCGCATTAGGACCTGGAGGACTTACAAGAGAGAGAGCAGGGTTTGAGGTTAGAGATGTTCATCCGACCCACTATGGACGTATTTGTCCTATAGAAACGCCAGAGGGGTCTAATATTGGGTTGATAGCTTCTCTTGCCACATATACAGGGATTAATGAATTGGGATTGTTAGAAACGCCTGCAAGAAAGGTTGCTGATGGTCGAGTGACCAATGAAGTAGTTTGGCTGTCCGCTGATATTAGCGACAAAAATGTTGTTGCTCAAGCTAATGCAAAGATTGATAAAAAAGGCTATTTTGTTGAAGATGAGGTATCAGTTAGAGTTAAAGGCGATTTTCGCAAGGTCTCTCCAAGAGATGTGAATTTCGTGGATGTCTCACCTGACCAGATAGTTAGTGTAGCTGCAGGATTGATCCCTTTTTTAGAGCATGATGACGCAAATAGAGCTCTTATGGGGTCAAATATGCAGAGGCAGGCAGTTCCTCTTTTAAAACCGGAAGCTCCTTTGATTGGTACAGGAATGGAGGATATTGTTGCCAAATGGTCTGGATCCGCTGTTGCCGCTAAGAGAGCAGGGATTGTGGAATCGGTATGTTCTGATAAAATAATTATTCGTCAGGAAGAAAACGAGGGCGATTTTGATGAATACATATTGAGGAAATTTGAAAAATCAAATCAGAATACCTGTATTAATCAGCGGCCGATTGTTAGAGAAGGAGAAAGGGTCTCTAAGCATGACATCATAGCTGAATCTTCTGCTACAGATAATAAGGAATTAGCTTTGGGACAGAATATGCTGGTGGCATTTATGCCATGGAGAGGATATAATTTTGAAGATGCTATTGTCATTAGTGAAAAACTGGTTAGGGATGATACCTGTACCTCTGTCCATATTGAGGAATTAGAAGTAGAAGCAAGGGAAACAAAACTTGGGAAAGAAGAGGTCACTCGTGATATACCCAATGTTAGTGAAGGAGACTTGGCTAATCTGGACGAGCATGGAATTGTGCGAATTGGGACACATGTGAAACCGGGAGATGTATTAGTAGGGAAAGTGACTCCTAAGAGTGAAACAGGCCTGACATCTGAAGAAAAATTACTGATAGCAATCTTTGGCGAAAAGGCAGGTGATGTGCTTAACACATCTTTAACTGTTCCTGTTGGTGTGGAGGGAATAGTTACAGATGTTAGAATATTGTCAAGACATGATAAGGACGATATTGATGCTTTGGGGAAAAAGATTATTGAGGATATTGGGTATAAAATTGACATGGAGATCAGAAAGACTAAGAATAATCTGATTGAGACACTTGGAAGCCTTGTTAGAGGGAAAGTAATAGCTGAGGACCTGACTAACAAGAATGGAAAAGTCTTTCTCTCTGCCAGCCAGAAAGTTAAGAAAGAAGATGTACGGAAAATACCAATTAAGTATCTGAGAAACCTTAGAGTTAAAAATATCGACATCAATAGAAAAATTCTTGCGTTAATTGAGAGCTTTGAGGGAAAGCTAAAGTCTTTTAGTAAAGAGAGAAAATTAGAAGTAGAAAAGATCAAGAAGGGAGATGAGCTTTCTCCAGGTGTAATAAAACGCATAATGGTTTATATAGGCAATAAAAGAAAAATCTCAAAGGGAGATAAGGTTTCCGGCAGGCATGGAAATAAGGGTGTGATTGCAAAGATATTGCCGGAGGAGGATATGCCTTATTTATCGGATGGAACATCAGTGGAAATTGTGCTTAATCCTTTAGGCGTTCCTTCAAGAATGAATGTGGGACAGATTTTAGAGACTCATGTTGGGTGGGCAGCTAAAGTTTTGGGTATAAAGATTGCGACTCCTGTTTTTAATGGAATTAAAGAGACAGAAATAAAACAGCTTCTTAAAAAGGCAGGACTACCTGAAGATGGTCAGGTTATTTTGTATGACGGGATGACAGGCGAACAATTTGATAACAAAGTAACTGTTGGTTATATTTACATGATGAAATTGTCACATCTTGTGGATGATAAGATGCATGCTCGCGCAACAGGTCCATATTCATTAGTTACTCAACAGCCTTTGGGAGGAAAGGCTCAGTTTGGAGGACAGCGTTTTGGCGAAATGGAGGTATGGGCATTAGAAGCATATGGCGCTGCTCATACTTTGCAGGAATTGCTTACAGTAAAAAGTGACGACGTTGTTGGCAGAATGCAGATATATGAAAGTGTTGTAAAGGGAGAAAATACAGTTCAATCCGGCATACCAGAGTCTTTCAATGTTTTATTAAAGGAATTGCAAGGCTTAGGATTTGGGGTTAAACTTATAATGGGCAAAAGACCTCGTATATTTCCCAATCTTGATTTTCAAAAATGGCAGCCTAACAATTCAGAGGGATTTCAAAGCAGAACTGGTGCGATTGAAGCTATATCTATTAGTTTGGTTTCCTCTGGGGAGATCAAGCTATGGTCTAAAGGAGAAGTTAAAAAGCCGGAAACTATAAATTATAGAACGTTCAGACCGGAAAAAGACGGGCTTTTTTGCGAAAGAATCTTTGGGCCAACAAGGGATTGGGAGTGTTATTGTGGTAAATATAAGAGAATCAGACATAAAGGAATAATTTGCGACAGATGTGGTGTGGAAGTCACGCAATCTAAAGTAAGGCGTCAACGTATGGGGCATATAAGTCTTGCTTCACCAGCAGCTCATGTTTGGCTTTTTAAGGTTGTTCCAAGTTATATGAGTACATTACTTGATTTGAGTTTGAAGAATATAGAAAAGATTCTCTATTATGAGAGTTATATAGTGCTGGATCCTGAAAAGACCTCTTTGGAAAAGTATCAGCTTTTAAGCGATGAGGAATATGAAAAATACAGAGAAGAATTCGGAGATGGATTTGGTGCGGAGATGGGGGCTTCAGCTATTAAAAAAATGCTGCAGGAGATTGATTTAGATAAACTTGCGGAAAGTTTGAGGGCAAAAGAGAAGAAAACAGTATTTAAACAGGCAAAGAAAAAGATTAATAAGAGATTGAGGGTTGTTGAAGCCTTTCGCGCTTCTGGTAGTAGGCCTGAATGGATGATTATGGATGTTGTTCCTGTTATCCCTCCAGACTTAAGACCTTTAGTTCCTTTGGATGGAGGGCGCTTTGCAACCTCGGATCTGAATGACTTATATCGAAGAGTTATTAATCGAAATAACAGGCTAAAGAGGCTTCTGGAACTAGGCGCGCCCAGTATAATTATTAGAAATGAAAAAAGGATGTTACAGGAAGCAGTTGATGCTTTATTTGACAATGGCAGACATGGCAGGACAGTAGTTGGACATGGTAATCGCCCCCTTAAGTCTCTTAGTGACATGTTGGGTGGGAAACAGGGTAGATTTAGACAGAATCTTTTGGGAAAACGCGTTGATTATTCAGGAAGATCAGTTATTGTTGTGGAGCCAAAATTGAAGCTGCATCAATGCGGTTTGCCTAAGCGCATGGCATTAGAACTGTTTGAACCGTTTGTGATCAGAAAATTAAGAGCGAAGGGAATAATAAATACTATAAAGAATGCGAAGAAGATGCTGGAAAAAGCAGAAGCAGAAATATGGGATATTCTTGATGAGGTAATAAAGGATCGTTTCGTTTTACTTAACAGGGCTCCGACACTACATAGACTGGGTATACAGGCATTTCAACCTGTTCTTATTGAAGGAAAAGCAATAGGAGTCCATCCATTGGTCTGCGCTGCGTTTAATGCAGATTTTGATGGAGATACAATGTCAGTACATGTGGCTCTTACACCAGAAGCAGAGTTAGAAGCAGAGTTTTTAATGTTATCAAGTAAAAACATTTTCTCTCCTGCCAACGGAGAAGCAATAGTAGTGCCAAGACAGGAGATCGTATTAGGATGCTATTACTTAACAAAAGAAAAGCATAGCAATAAGAGGGAAGAAAAAATATTTTCATCGTTTAACGAAGCAATTGCTGCATATGATTCTAAAAAAGTGGAATTGCATTCCATGGTAAAGATAAGGATAAATGGCGAACCAATAGAGACAACTGTAGGGAGAATTCTGTTTAATGAAATTTTGCCTTTCTCGTTACAGTTTGTAAATAGGGTGCTTGATAAAGACAAACTGAGTGACTTAATCGAAGAGTGTTTCAAAAAGGAAGGGTATCATCAGACAGTTATAATGCTGGACAGGATTAAAACATTAGGATTTGAGATGGCTACCAGAGGAGGCATTTCCATTAGTATTGATAATCTGGTTATTCCTCCAATAAAGAATAAGTTGTTAGAACAAGGGAAACGAGAGGCCGGCATTATTGAGGAGCAGTATAGGAAGGGTGTTATTACCGACAGAGAAAGATATAATAAGGTGATTGACGTATGGACGCATATTACGGATAAGGTCTCAGATGCCATGTTTAAAGAGATGGAAAAGGATCCTTTTAATCCTGTTTTAATGATGCTGCTTTCAGGCGCAAGAGGTAGCAGCCAGCAGATAAGGCAATTGGCGGGCATGCGTGGGCTGATGGCTAGACCTAAGAAGAATATTACAGGAGAGATAGGAGAGATCATAGAAACTCCTATAATGACAAATTTTCGTGAGGGAGTAAGCATGCTGGAATATTTTATCTCAACTCATGGGGCTAGAAAAGGTTTGGCAGATACAGCTTTAAAGACTGCAGAAGCAGGATACTTAACAAGAAGGTTGGTCGACGTAGCGCAAGACGTAGTTGTTACAAGCGAAGACTGCAGAACACTTAACGGAATAAGTGTTACAGCAATTAAAGAAGGAGACAAAACTATTGAATCGCTTAAAGACAGGATTGCAGGGAGAACAGCATTGGAAGATATAAAAATACCCTTGCTGGATAATATGATCGTTAAAGCAGGAGAGGAGATTACGGATGAGATGGCAGAAGTCATAGAGGAGGCAGGAGTAGAGAAGGTAATGATAAGGTCTGTTCTAACATGTGAGCAGGAGAAGGGGATTTGCGCTAAGTGTTATGGCAGAGACCTTACAACAAAGAACAGAGTTAGAGTTGGAGAAGCTGTGGGAATTGTTGCAGCTCAGTCCATAGGAGAACCTGGAACTCAGCTTACTCTAAGAACTTTTCATATTGGAGGAACAGCCAGCAGAATAATCGGCGCCTCAAAAATAGCAGCCATTAATGATGGGGTTGTTAAATTTCATGGAATAAGAACAGTTGTGGATAAGAACAATAACGTAATAGTGATTAACAGGAATGGAGAAATAGCAGTAGAAAATACAGAAGAAAGGGAGTTGGAAAGATGCAATATGCCTTTGGGCAGTATGCTTAAGGTTAAAGATAACGACGCAGTAAAAAGAAAAACTGTACTAGCTGAGTGGGATCCATATGCTTTACCCATAATTTCTGTAAAGAGTGGGGAAGTAAAATTTATTGATATAATTGAAGGTCTTACAATGAAGACTGAAGTAGATAAGATCACTGGGAAAAAAGAAAAGATTATTACAGATTACAGAAGCGCAGGTATGCATACTCAAATATTGATACAGGACAAGGATGGACAGGTGTTAAATTTTCATAGTATCCCAAGTGGAGCGCATCTGACAGTTAAAGAAGGGGACCAAGTTTTAGTAGGGGATTTGTTAGCAAAGACTACAAGAGAAAGAAGCAAAACCAGAGATATTACAGGAGGATTACCAAGAATTGCTGAGCTCTTTGAAGCGAGGAGACCTAAGAATCCTGCCATGGTGACAGAGATAGATGGAACAGTGGATGAACCTATTGGGCTTAAAAGGAACATGCGTAGAATAACTGTGACAGCAGATAACGGGGATGAAAAAGAATACCTTATTCCTCATGGCAAGCACTTGATCGTTTATAAGGGCGACAGGGTAAAAGCAGGTGATCAGCTTACAGACGGCTCTGTGATTCTTGATGAAATATTGAGAATAGAGGGAGATAGGAGATTGCAGGAGTATTTATTAAATGAAGTTCAGGAAGTTTATCGGCTGCAGGGCGTTTATATTAATGATAAGCATATAGGATTAATTGTGAGACAGATGCTTAAAAAAGTTAGCATAGAAGATAGCGGAGATACTAATCTCTTAGCTGGAGAACAAGTAGACAAAGTTATTTTTAAGAAAGAGAATGAAAGGGTAGTTGCGGAAAACAAAAAACCTGCTAGCGCGATACCGGTTCTCCAGGGTATTACAAGAGCGTCTATAAATACAGAAAGTTTTATATCAGCTGCCTCATTTCAGGAAACCACACGAGTTCTAACCAAAGCTGCTGTTTTTTCTAAGGTAGATAAATTATTCGGATTAAAAGAAAATGTAATAATCGGACGTTTAATTCCAGCTGGTACAGGGTGGGCTGACTATAGGAATATAACATTAACAGGAGCCGAGTTATCCGATAAAAAGGGCACGGAAGAGACTAAAGATAATAGTAGCGTAGAAGAGGTAAAAGCTTAAGAAAGGAAATAGATATGCCAAGATTGTCACAGTTGATAAAGAAAAATAGGAAGAAGAGTATAAAGAAAACATCTACTCCTGCTTTAAAGGGTTCTCCTCAAAAGCGAGGAGTATGTACTAGGGTATATACAGTCACTCCTAAAAAGCCAAATTCAGCATTAAGAAAGGTGGCTAGAGTGAGATTGACGAGCGGCGTGGAGGTTACAGCTTATATTCCCGGGATAGGACATAATCTACAGGAGCATTCAATTGTTTTAATTAGAGGTGGAAGCGTCTCGGACCTTCCGGGTGTTAGATACCATATAGTTAGAGGAGCTTTGGATACTACAGGAGTTACGGATAGAAAGAAAAGCAGGTCTAAATATGGTACAAAAAGAGCAAAATAAAGGAGATATGTAATGCCTAGAAAGGGGAGAGTTACTAAAAGGACAATAACACCGGATCCTAAATATAATAACCAAATAGTAGCTAAGTTTGTGAATTGTATTATGAAAAGAGGTAAAAAAAGTTTGGCTGAATCCATACTTTATGATTCTTTAGATATTATAAATAAGACTACAAAAAAAGATTCTTTGGAAGTGTTCAAGCAGGCTCTTGATAATGTAAAACCGGTTTTAGAGGTTAAGTCTAAAAGAATCGGAGGCGCTACATACCAAGTGCCTATAGAAGTCAGCTCTGATAGGAGAACAAGTTTGGCTATGCGCTGGATTATAAATTATTCTAAGGCAAGAAAGGGTAAAAGCATGGGAGAAAAATTGGCGCAGGAAATTATAGACGCGTCTAAAGGCCAGGGAGCTTCCATAAAAAAGAAAGAAGACGTCCATAAAATGGCAGAAGCTAATAAAGCTTTTGCGCATTATAGATAATGATAGAAAAAGCACTTGCAAGGCGCAGAGTATATGATATAATCCGTGAACTTATTTAAAAGAAGGAGGGATAGGAAATGGCAAAGGAGAAATTTGAGAGAACGAAGCCGCATATAAATGTAGGAACAATAGGACATGTAGATCATGGGAAAACAACATTAACATCAGCAATAACAAAGATATTAAGCAAGAAGGGATTAGCATCAGCAAAGGAATTTGATGAGATAGACAATGCTCCTGAAGAGCAGGAGAGAGGAGTAACGATAAATGTGCATCATGCGGAATACGAGACAGAGAAAAGGCATTATGCGCATGTAGATTGTCCGGGACATGCAGATTATATAAAGAATATGATAACAGGAGCGGCGCAGATGGACGGAGCAGTGCTGGTAGTAAGCGCAGCAGACGGACCAATGCCGCAGACAAGGGAACACATATTGTTGGCAAGACAGGTAGGAGTGCCGGCAATAGTAGTATTTTTAAATAAAGTTGATCAAGTAGATGATAAAGAACTGCTGGAATTAGTTGAACTGGAAGTAAGAGAACTATTAACAAAGTACGAATTTCCCGGAGACGATATACCTGTGATAATGGGTTCAGCGTTAGCGGCAATGGATTGCGGATGCGCGAAAGAAGACTGTGAGAAATGCAAACCGATTCTTGAATTATTAAAGCAGATGGATGAATATATACCGTTACCAAAAAGAGAGATAGATAAGCCGTTTTTGATGGCAATAGAGGACGTATTCACAATAACAGGAAGAGGAACAGTAGGGACAGGAAGAATAGACAGAGGAGTAGTAAAGGTAGGAGAGAGTGTAGAAATAATAGGGTTGCGAGAGACGAAAAAGACAGTAGTGACAGGAGTAGAGATGTTCAGGAAGCTGCTGGATCAGGGACAAGCAGGAGATAATGTAGGATTATTGTTGAGAGGAATAGAGAGGAATGATATAGAAAGAGGACAAGTATTAGCAGCTCCAGGAACAATAACACCGCATACACAATTCAAAGCAAAAGTATATGTATTGAAGAAAGAAGAAGGAGGAAGGCATACGCCATTCTTCAAGGGATACAGGCCGCAGTTTTATTTCAGGACAACAGATGTGACAGGGACAGCAAAGTTAGCGCAAGGAGTAGAGATGGTAATGCCAGGAGACAATGTAGATTTAGAGATAGAGCTAATAGCGCCCATAGCAATGGAAGATGGATTAAGGTTTGCGATAAGAGAGGGAGGAAGGACAGTAGGCGCTGGGGTCGTATCTAAAATTATTAAGTAGGGGTCGGATATATCCGACTCGCTGAATTTAAGGATAGCAAAATGCCAAAAGAAAAAATAAGAGTAAGTTTGAAAGCTAATGACCACAGACTGCTTGACAAATCCGTTAAGGATATAGTTAAGACAGTTGAGAAAACGGGCGCTGTTGTTGTGGGTCCTATCCCGTTACCAACAAGAAAAGAAAGATTTACAGTATTAAGATCCCCTCATGTTGATAAAAAATCACGAGAGCAGTTTGAAATAAGAACCCACAAAAGACTGATAGATATTATAGCTCCAACTCCTAAGACTGTGGATGCATTGATGAAGCTTGACTTACCGTCCGGGGTTGATGCTGAGGTAAAATTATAGGAAATTATGATGTTATCCGGTCTGATAGGTAAAAAAGTAGGAATGACGCAGATTTTTGGGGAGAAGGGAGAGGTTATCCCTGTTACTCTGATTGAAGCCGGACCATGTGTGGTTCTGCAAAAAAAGGCGTCAAAACAGGAAGGGTATGATGCTGTTCAGTTGGGTTATGAGGATATAAAAGAAAAGAAATTAACAAAATCCTTAAAGGCTAAATTCAGCAAGATAAAAGTAGAGCCTAAAAGATATATAAGAGAATTCAGAGTAAATAATCCTGATGATTATGAAGTAGGGCAGGAACTAAAGGTTGATATTTTTGAAGAAGGAAGCTTTATTGATGTCTGTGGGACTTCCAAAGGAAAAGGATTTGCAGGTGTAATAAAGCGATGGGGATTTAAAGGAGGTCCAGCGTCTCATGGCTCAAGGTTTCACAGAGCGCCCGGCTCCGTAGGCGCCAGCGCTTCTCCTTCACGTGTATTTAAAGGACAGAAATTGCCGGGGCATATGGGAAACAAGAAAGTTACTATACAAAGCCTTGAAATTGTAAAGCTGGATAAAGAGAAAAATTTATTAGTTATAAAGGGAGCTGTCCCCGGAGCGAGTAGGGGAATTGTGATAATAGAAAAGGCTAAAAAGAAGAGTTAATTATTATGGCAGCTATTAAAGTATATAATATTGACAAGAAAGAATCAGAAGAAAAGATGAAGCTGGATAGTAAAATCTTTGATAAAAAGGTTAATGAGCCGGTTATACAGCAAGCGGTAAGAATGTATCTGGCAAATAAGAGAAAGGGTTCTGCCAATACGAAGACAAGGGCTGAAGTTAGAGGAGGAGGCGCAAAACCCTGGAAACAGAAAGGGACGGGCAGGGCGCGCGCAGGGAGTAATTCATCTCCTTTATGGAGGAAAGGCGGCGTTACTTTTGGTCCGAAGCCGAGGGACTTTCATTATTCGCTCCCACAAAAAGTGAAGGATTTGGCTTTAAGGTCTGCCGTGAATGTTAAGTATAAGGATGATCAGATAGTGCTGATAGATAGTCTTGTTATTAAGAGCGGAAAGACAAAGGATGCAGCTAGTGTTTTTTCTAAATTTTGTCAGGATAAAAAGGTTTTGGTTATAAAAGATAAGATGGATGAGAATACAGCCAGGTCTATTAAAAATTTGCCGAATATAAAAGTTATAGGTTCTGCGAATGTTAATACATATGATATTCTGGCGTATAATATTTTATTTAGTGATAAAGACAGCTTTGCTAATTTCTCAAATAGGATGATGAATAAATGAAACATTCATACCAACAAATGAACGCAAAAGAATACAAAAATGTCATTGCGAGGAGTTCCGAACGTTTTCGGGACGACGTGGCAATCTTCTTAATGTATGGGGATTTCAATGTTAGCCTGTAGTGGCTTGATTTATCAAGCCCGTGGGTCGGATAAATCCGACCCCTACTGTAGACAAAGGGAGCAAAAGGGGACTTAAAGATTTTGAAGAGGATTATTGCTATCCTTATCTTTTAGATTATGTTTAAATATACTACCTATTTTGAAGAAGATGTGATGACCAAGCGACCATATATAAAAAAAGAGTGGTGCGAAAGAGTCGTCTCTTCAAGGCAATTTATAACGCTTCAGCCTGACGGCAGGTTACGGTTCTGGGCTCAGATTCCGGAATATGGCAACAGGTATCTTCGTGTTGTAACTTTATCAGACCAGCATACAATACTTAATGCTTTTTTTGACCGCAATTTTAAAGGAGGGCAATAAAAATGAGACTAAACTATCATCCTGATACAGATTCGCTTTATATACATCTTGTTGAGCGTTCTGGTGTAGAAGCCCGTGAAGTCGCGCCTGGAGTTATAGTTGATTTTGACTCGGAAGGTAAATCTGTTGGGATAGACATTGAGCATGCGCAAAATATTATAGACCTTAGTTCTATTCAGGCAGATTCTTTGCCTGTAAAAATTAAGACTGCATAAGACGATTAGGATAAAGAAAAAGGTAGATGATTCAAGTATACGATATTAATAAAAAAGAAGTTGATTATATTGGGGTAATTTTTAAGTAAAATGAGAAAGATGGAAACAAAGAAGACAAATAATATTTTTAGGTTAATTCTGTTTGGAATTTTGGCGGTTGGATTTACAGGCCATTGTTTTGCCGTTGAAAAAAATCTAGAAGCTTTTGAAAAGGCAAGACAAGATGCATTGCTTTCTCGCTGTAAGTCAAATATAAAGCAGCTATTAGCTTGCATAAAAATGTATGCACAAGATTATGATGGCAGGTACCCGGACAAATTATCAGATTTATCTATCTATTTAAAACGACTTGATACATTTACCTGTCGAGCAAGCAAGGATAAAATTACCAGCAAAAAAGAAATAGATACTAAAAGCAGTTATGAATATAGAGGAGCTGGACTTACCAAAGAAATTGGGGAGAAAGACCCGGATAAAATCATTTTGATAGAGAAAAATTATAATCATACTATCGATGGAAAACTTGTTCGCTGTGTTGGCTATGCTGGTGGGTATGTGGGGATGGAGCAACAAAAGATGGAGACAAAAGTATATTCTCCCAATTATAGGTCTGCTCAGGAAATAGAAGAATCATTGAAAAAGGCACTAAAGCCTGATGAGAGAAGAAAAATTGTTTGTGATAAAAAACGGAACTATTTAATCATTACTGACTCAGTGAGCAACCACAAAAAGATAAAAGAAGCGATAACAAAACTTGACCAGCCTAAACCTCAATTCCGCATTAAGATTACTAGCGTCAAGACAAAAGAGAATGGAGAACCTGTTAGAAATTCGCAAGAGGTTGTTGCTCTTCTTGATACGCCTGCAAGCATAAATATTGGAGATAAGGATTTTCCTCCATATTGTCATTATGAAGTCACACCTTCTTTAACAAAGGAAGGCATGATTTTGCTAAAGATGGATTATGAAATGGCAGTAAATAAAGGAAAAATAACTGGTGGCAAAAGGCAGTACATCCTAAAAGATGGAGAGACAAAAGAGCTTAGCGGTCCACCAGGAAGCAAAAGAAAGACTATAATTTTTATAGAAAAAATAAAAGCAAAGAAGTCCACAACTGTAACCGACGAAAATATTATTTATCTCAAAGACAAAAACGAGATTGCTTCGCCTTCGGCTCGCAATGACAAAAGGAATATTTCCAAGTGAAAAGCATATACGAAGTTATAAAAGGTCCGTGGATTACGGAAAAAGGCACTGATCTTGGCGAGAAGTTGAATAAATATGTTTTCAAAGTATGTACTAACGCAAATAAAGTTGAAATCAAAGAAGCAATAGAAAAGATATTTAATGTAAAGATAGAGAAGGTTAATACTATAAAAGTACAGGGTAAAAAGAAAAGGGTCAGGAAAGTTGAGGGAAGAACTCCTGATTGGAAGAAAGCTGTTATAACACTTAAGGAAGGCAATAAAATAGAATTTGTTTAGAGAATAATTATGGCAGTAAAAAAACATAAACCAACAACTAAGAGCAGAAGATTTGCAATACTGCCGGCGTTTGATGAGATCACAAAGAGCAAGCCGGAAAAAAGTCTGACTATGTCGTTGAATAAAAAGAGTGGGCGCAATGTTAGAGGTAAGATTACTGTAAGGCACAGAGGCGGCGGACATAAACGGAAATACCGCATTATTGATTTTATGAGGAGCAAAAAAGATATAGAGGGTAAGATAGTTTCAATTGAGTATGATCCAAATAGAACGAGCAGAATTGCTCTAACGCAGTATCCTGACGGTGAAAAGAGATATGTAATTGCGCCGTCAGAGATTAGAGTTGGGGACAAAATTCTATCAGGAAAAACAGTAGAAATAAAAGTGGGGAATAGTTTGCCTTTAAGAAATATACCTGCAGGTACTCTAATTCATAACGTGCAATTGCATAAGAATAAGGGCGGTCAATTAGCGCGCAGCGCTGGAGCAAGCGCTCAACTAATGGCAAAAGAGGGAAACTATGCTAATGTAAAACTTCCGTCAGGGGAGATTAGAGCCATTCTTTTAGATTGTACAGCTACTATTGGGCAGGTTGGTAATATTGATCATGAAGGCGTATCAAGCGGTAAAGCGGGGCGAAAGCGCTGGTTAGGCAGACGTCCAAAGGTACGGGGTGTTGCTATGAATCCTGTTGATCATCCTCTTGGAGGCGGAGAGGGAAAGAGCGCGGGAGGAAGACATCCTGTTTCCAAGTGGGGACAGCCTGCTAAAGGATTTAAAACGAGAAAAAAACGTAAAGAATCGGATAAATATATAATAAAACATAGGAATAAAACATAAATGTCCAGATCAATTAAAAAAGGACCGTATTTAGACCGGAAGCTGGTAAAGAAAATGGAAGAAGCTAAAAGAACCGGCAATAAAAAGATTATTCAAACATGGTCACGCAGTTGTACTATTATACCTGATTTTGTTGGTCAGAGCATTGGTGTGCATAATGGGATGAAGTTTATACCGGTGTACATAACAGAGAATATGGTAGGACACAAACTTGGCGAATTTTCCCATACACGGACATTTCGCGCGCATAGCGGACAAAGATCTAAAGTAGAAGAAAAAGGGGCGAAAAAGGGATAAGATATTATGTATGCAAGAGCAAAAGCGCGATTTATCCATACATCTCCAAGGAAGTTAAGGGATGTGGTAAATCTTATTAGAGGCAGAGACGTGATTAAAGCGCTCAATATTCTTAAACTTGTTTCAAGAACGTCTACTCCTATTGAAAAAGTTTTACGCTCAGCAGTAGCAAATGCTGTACAGCTGACAGATATAAACGAGGAGGATTTATATATTTCCAGTATTACAGTTGATATAGGCTCTGTTATGAAGAGATTTAGGGCTGCGCCAATGGGACGTGCAGTCAAAATAAGAAAAAGGACGAGTCATATTAATATAGTATTGCAGGATAAAATTAAAAAGAAAATATTAAAAACCGAAGAAGTAAAAAAGGAAATAAAGAATGGGACAAAAGGTTCATCCGGTAGGGTTTAGATTAGGAGGGATAAAAACCTCACAGTCATGTTGGATTGCAAAGAAAGATTATGCGTCTCTTATTGCGGAGGATGTGCAGATACGTAAATATATTAAGAAGAATTTGGAACATGCAGGTGTAGCCGCTATAGAAATTCGCAGGTCGTTAGGAAAGGCGGTTATAAATCTTCATACTGCAAGGCCTGGAGTTATTATTGGCAGAAAAGGCGCTGAAATTGATAAATTAAGAGAGAGCCTGGAAAAGATGACGAACAAGCAAATCGTTGTAAATATTGTGGAAGTTGAAAATCCGGCGATAAATGCGCAATTAGTTGCAGAAGGAGTAGCTGTGCAGTTGGTAAAGAGGGTTCCGTTTAGAAGAGTAATGAAAAAAGTTATCAGTTTTGCAATGCAGTCCGGAGCGCAGGGCATGAAAATAGTTTGCGCCGGGCGTTTGGGTGGAGCTGAGATAGCGCGAACCGAATCGGCAAAGGATGGGAAGATACCTCTGCATACTTTAAGAGCTGATATAGATTACGGTTTTGCGGAAGCGCATACTACATACGGGTTAATAGGCGTGAAGGTGTGGGTATGCAAAGGGGAGATTATATAAGATGGCATTAATTCCAAAACGCGTCAAACATAGAAAGGTGCACAGAGGGCGTATGCAGGGAATATCCTGCAGGGGGCATAATGCGAGTTTTGGAGAATATGGTTTAAAGGCTTTAGAATGCGCGTGGATAACCAGCCGTCAGCTTGAAGCTGCAAGAATTGCAATGACAAGATACATCAAACGAGGCGGCAAGGTTTGGATAAGAGTAGTTGCTGACAAGCCTGTAACAAAAAAACCGGCTGAGACCAGAATGGGAAAGGGAAAAGGAGCGCCTGAGTACTGGGTTTCAGTTATCAAGCCTGGCAGGGTTTTGTTTGAGCTGGGCGGTATTTCAGAAGATTTAGCGAGGCAGGCTATGAAACTTGCATCAACAAAACTGCCGATAAAAACACGATTTGTGATCAGAGGAAAATTAGGGGTAACATCATAATGAAGGTTAGTAAGTTTAGAAAAAATAATATAGGTGACAATAGAATGATCATCAAAAGAATAATCACATTAGTCAGTATAGCGCTTCTATTTTTCTGCGCAGCAGCCTTTAATTTATCAGCCGAAGTAGTACAAACCGATACAAGCATAAACAGTTTTAATCCCCCACCAAAAAGCACGTTGAATGTAACATCAGAAGGCAGCATATCAACCATGCAAGCAGATTCATCAGGCAGAGTTGCTCACTGGAAATTTGATGAAGGCAGTGGAACTGTAGCTTATGATTCTGTTGGTACTAATCATGGAGCAATACAAGGTGCCACCTGGGTTAGCGGTGTAATTGGTGGTGCGTTGAGTTTTGATGGCATAGATGATTATGTTAACTGTGGTAGTGATAGTAGCTTAGATTTTGGTGACGGAACTGATGACTTTCCGTTCTCTTTTGCTGCTTGGCTAAAACGAGATAGTAATACAGTTATTCTTTCTAAATATGATACCTCAAATTATCCAGGTCCCCTTAGCCAGCAATATTCGCTTTCTGCTCGTCTTAATAAATTCACGGTTAGTATATTTGATACATCTGGAGATTATAGAAAAGGGATAATAACAACTAATACATTTGATTTAAACTGGCATCATTTAGTAGCAACTTATGATGGTAGTAGTACAGTTGCCGGGCTTAACTTATATGTAGATGGCATTAAGCAAGCAGTTGACGTAATATATGATGATCCTCGGTATGTAGCTATGGAAGTTACGAGTGTTTCATTTAAAATAGGATCTTCTATTGATTCAGTGGGAACACATCATTTTTTTGATGGCATAATGGACGAAGTCGCAATCTACAATCGCGCACTAGCTCCATCAGAAATCCGACAACTTTATATGAAAGACGAAAAAGGAGTGCCTCAAAATTGGAGTCTTTCACCGGATGACCCAGCACATCCATGCAACAATTCTTCAGATCCGGTAAATATAACCAACGGTGCTCTGACTAAAGTAGAACGTGATATCTATATTCCTGCCAGAGGTATCCCCACATACATAGAGCGGGCATACAACAGCCGCAATACATATGACGGTCCATTTGGTTATGGCTGGACGTTTAACTACAATACCAGTTTGACAGAGAATGCCGGCTTAGATGTAACGTGGACAGACGAAGATGGCAGCTTGTTATTCTTTGATGAAGATAACGGCTCTTATGCCAGCCCAAGCGGCTGTTATGCCACTTTAACCAAAACTGATAATATTTTCACTCTGACCCAAAAACACGGCATCAAGTATATCTTTGAAAATCAGGACACTGATGCCAGCACTTATGAATTAAGCAGGATAGAAGACCCCAACGGCAATGCCATAACATTAACCTACAGTGGTGGCCTGTTAACCAAGCTAACTGATCCGTCCAATCGGGATCTTATCTTTACATATTCAGGCAACAGGATTGCATCTATCGCAGACGCAGATAATAGGACGGTTTTCTATACTTATGACGTTGAAGGCGATTTAGTCAAGGCAATAGACGCTGATGGCAAAGAAACCACTTATATTTACACAGGCCACAATATCACTACTGTTACTGACCCGGAAGGACATCAATGGCACTGGGCATATGATGAAAATGACAGGTGCATCAAACAAACAGATGATCTCGGTCGTGAAATGATCTTTGATTATGATTTTATCTCACGCACAACAACCTTAACAAACGAAAAAGGCAATGAGACAATATATGTATTTAATCCCAACGGTTTTATTGACCAGATAACAGATGCGTATGGCGACAGCACAATCTATACATGGGGCGAGGATATAAACCGCAGCGGTATAATTGACAACAACGGTAACCAGACCAAATTTACTTATGATGAGAACGGCAATCTAATCCAAACAGAAGACGCTTTGGGTAATATCACAACCTATACCTATGAACCTGTTTATAATTTAGTCGCTTCAGTTACAGACGCAAAGGACAACACCACTACCTACGACTATGACACAAAGAGCAACCTGACCAAAATCACAGATGCTTTGGGCAATGAGACCGCATTTACCTACGATACCTATGGCCAGATGAAAACCATGACCGATGCCAATAACCACATTACCAGTTTTGTTTATGACACTTACGGCAATCTGACTAATACAACCGACGCTCAGGGGAACCCGACCGCTTTCACCTATGATATACTCGGCAACAATACCTCAATCACTAATGCCAATAACCACACCACGAGTTTTACGTATGACCAATTGAGCAGACTAACGCAAATAACATATCCGGATAATACTAAAGCTGCCTACACATACGATGCTAACGATAACTTAATTACCTTTACAGATCCAAATGACAACACCACTACCAACACCTACAACGAATTCAATCAGCTGTCCGCAGTTACAGACGCCTTGGGTCAAACCACCAGTTCAACCTATGATGAAGTCGGCAACCGAATAACTGTAGCTGATGCCAAAGACAATATAACCTCATATGTCTACGATAAAGTAAACCGCTTAATTAAAACGACAACTGCGCTAGGTAAAGAAAGCAGTTTCACTTACGATCCTGTAGGCAACCAGCTCGCAGTAACAGATGCCAAAGACAACACCACAAGCTATACCTATGACTTGCTCAATCAGCTGACCCAGATAAAATATGCTGATAACAGCACAGTAGATTACACATACGACGAGCTTGGCAGAAGAACATCCATGGCAGACAGTACAGGAACAACAACATACGAATATGACAATCTGAACCGCGTAGTCTCTGTAGGAACAGGGCTTGCCCCTGTCCGTTACGATTATGACAAGGTCGGCAACAGAATCTCCATGACAGATCAGAATGAAGGCGTAACAGGTTATCAGTATGATGAATTAAACAGACTTGTCTCTTTAACAGCTCCGAACGGCAAGATGACGAATTATTCTTATGATTCAGTTTCCAATTTAACGAATATGAACCTGCCGAATAACACGCAGGTAAATTATCAGTTTGACAATCTGAATAGGCTCCTAAATCTGACAAATAAAAAGAATAGTGGAGATAATATCTCCTCATTCAATTATGAATATAACTTAGCAGGCATGAGAAACAAGGTAATGCTTGCGGATGGAAGCTATATTGAATATGAGTATGATGATTTGAACAGGCTTACAAAGGAAGCAAAGTACGATCCACAGAGAAATGTCCTTTATTCCAATACCTACGAATTTGATTCAGCAGGAAACAGGTTAAAGCTGACCAAGCTGGTTCATGGAACTCTGGAAGAGAAAAGTTTTGAGGATGATTTTAACAGGAGAAAGTTGGGAGATAATTGGCAGGTTGTAGACGGCAGGTGGAGAATAATAGGAAGAAGATGGCTGTTTGGCTGGGCGAGAAACAAGGGTGAAGTTATTTACAACAGTGAAGACAGCATTGGTAACTTTGAAGCGGAAGTGGACCTTAGCAGAATATATTTGAGGTATAAAAGAGCTCAGTTGGCAGGTATCAGTTATCAGGGGGCAGAAGGAAGAAGAGTTGCAGGAGTAAAAGGAGAGTTAAAGAAGTATCTGGAGAAGAAGAAAGTCAAGAGAACGATAATTATATGGAAATGGAAGAAGGTAAAAATCTGGAGATGGTACAGATGGGTCAGGTATCCAGTAAAGAAAACATACTGGAGATGGAAATATCATTGGAGAATTAAGAGGCAGGTTAGTTATGTATTAGGACATTATGAAGAAAGCACTCTTGTTGAGGATGCTGTATTTACAGAAAAGACAAAGAGACCTGTATTTAGTAAGAGAATAAAGGTAAAGGTAGAGGATGAAAAGGCGGAACTGTTTGCGAAAGAGAACGGAGATTGGGTAAAAAAGATTGAGTTTGTATATCCAAGCACAGAAGATGGAAAAGTTGGGTTATTTGTTCATGGCAAAAGAGTTGCATATGCAAGGTTTGATAATTTTAAACTGACATATCAGGTCGGGACTCTGCCACAGGAAGAAATCATCAACTACGCTTACAATGAAGAGAATCAGCTTCTTACCGTTGACAACGGACAGGGGCAAGCCCTGTCCCTACAATACGATGACAATGGAAATCTAGTAAAAAAAGATGATAGTCAAGGTGCAATAGATTATTCGTGGGATTATGAGAATAGATTGGTTGGCATAGATTATTTGGATGGAAGTTCTGATAGTTACACTTACGATGGAGTAGGTAAGCGAATACAAACGAGTGAGGACGGAATTGTTACTAATTACTTGTATGACGGATTGAATTGTATAATTGAGCAGGACAATACAGGTCTAACAACTGCTAGTTATGTGCGTGGATTAGGATATAGCGGAGGGATTGGGTCGATAGTTAGTAAGCAGACACCAGTAAACGGTAAACAGTATTACTATTATGATGGAATAGGCAATGTTGTCAATCTTGCTGACAACTGTGGACTGACAACTGATAACTTTGCTTACGACGCATACGGCAATATTCTTAATAGTGCAATCCCAAATCCGCATGGCTTCTCAACAAAAGAATATTCTCGTCGGTCAGGATTAAGCTATTTTGGCGCTCGCTATTATGACTCTCGGATTGGCAGATGGACGCAGCCGGATCCATTAGGCATGGTAAACGGTCCGAATTTGTATCTATATGTGAATAACAACCCGATTAACAACATAGATCCTCATGGTCTTATGCTCAGGAGGCTTAAGAATCTTTGGGATATTAGTGGATTTGGAAGGGCTAGAAAAAGCTCCTTTAGAATTAGAACTACTGTTGTCACAAAAACTAATGCCACAGGAGGAAAAGCTTCCCAAAAGACGAAAGGATGTAGCACCAAGTCAACAAGTAGTAGTAAAGCGTATTGGAAAGGATTTGGTGGGAGTCTGAAAGATCAAGCATGGTCAATGACACATCCGTTTGCTTCAGGAGCATACAAAAAGAGCGCATTAGGACAATCTGCAGGTGCTGGTCGTTTTACTAAGTACGGAACAAGAGTCGCTATGGGAACAGCGGGAGTTGCTACAGCTGGTTATTTCGCAGCTCCTTATATAATAAAGAAAATTGCCCCTCTCTTAATTGTAGGAGCTATGGAACTGGCAACAGGAACAATGCCTCCTGTTGTTTATACGATAAGCAATCAAGTACGAACTGTAATACAAATGGTTATTAAATGAAAGAGTATAGATACTCAACTATAGAAAAAGTAAAACTTGTAATAATGGACATAGTGGTTCAAATAATAGTTGGTGCTTTTTGTCTCCTTCTTAGCCAAATTTATCTTCTTAAATATATTATATGGATACCTTTTGCATGGCTAGCCTATCATTCATTTAGGTTAACTAGTATTACATTTACGATTATCTTTAAGACAGATGATGTTGGATTAACACTAATGCGTAATAAAGACAAGATGAAAATTGCTTGGGAAGAGATTGAAAAGATTAATATAACCAGACGAAGAGGAGAGATAGTAAGGCTTGATATTTTTCATAGAATTTTGAAAAAACGGGTGCTTATAGACGATGGTTTTAAAAACTATAAAGAGTTGTTTGAGACCATATTGATCAATGTGAAAAAAAAGAACAATAAGGTTGTTATTGTTGAAAAAACAGAAGACCTTTTTCATAAGGGAAAAAATAAATGCTAGAAAGTAGCTTAGCATTAAAACTTGAAGATTTTGAAGAAAGAATAATGGAATGAAATATATGCGTAAGTTATTATTTACACTTAAAATTATTATAATACTTGTAATTATAGCCGTTGGATATGTTGGAGTCCGATTCCTTACTAAGTGTATGTATAAACCTGACAAAAAAGAAGGAAGTTATTTTCTTGGTAAAGTTGGAGATAGAATAATCACTTATCATTTGGACGAAAAAGGATCGCCTCAAAATGAAAGCCTGCCGCCGGACGACCCTGCTTATCCATGCAATAACGAATCCAGTATGGTGAATATAACCAACGTAGCTCTAACTAAAGTAGAACGCGATATCTATATCCCGGCCAGAGGCATACCAGCATACATAGAGCGGGCATACAACAGTCGCAGTACATGTGACGGTCCCTTTGGTTACGGCTGGACGTTTAATTACAATACCAATTTAACTGAAAGAGCAGACTTAGACATAACATGGATGGACGAAGACGGAAGTCAGCTATTCTTCAATAAAGATAATGGCGTCTATACCAGCCCAAGTGGCTGTTATACTGTCTTAACCAAAACCGGCAATATTTTCACTCTGACCCGAAAACACGGCATTAAGTATATCTTTAAAAACAAGGATGCCGATGCAGAAACTTATGAACTGATCAAGATAGAAGATCCTAACGGCAATGCTATAACCTTAACCTACAACGTCGGTTTGTTAACTAAAGTAACTGACACAGCCGGAAGGGATATTGCCTTTACCCATTCAGGTAGCAGGATAACATCTGTCACAGACGCAGATAACAAGACGGTTTTCTATACTTATGATGTTGATGGCAATTTAATCAAGGTAACAGACCTTGACGGCAAAGAAACCACTTATATCTACACAGACCGCAATATCACTACCATCACTGACCCGAGAGGCTATCAATGGCACTGGATCTATGATGAAAATGACAGATGCATCAAGCAGATAGATGATCTGGGCAGGGAAATAACCTTTGATTACGATTTTACCTCGCGCACAACAACCTTAACAAATGAAAGAGGTAATGAGGCAATATATGTATTTAATCCTAACGGTTTTATTGACAAGATAACTAGTGTCTATGGCGACAGCACAATTTATACATGGGACGATAATATAAATCGAACAGGTGTAATTGACAACAACGGAAATCAGACCAAATTTACTTATGATGAAAACGGCAATTTAACCAAAACAGAAGATGCTTTAGGCAACATCACAACTTACACCTATGAACCTGTTTACAATTTAGTCACTTCAGTTACGGATGCAAAGGGCAACACCATTGCCTACGACTATGATGCAAATGGCAACCTGACCAAAATCATAGATGTTTTGAGTAATGAGACCACCTTTACTTACGATATTTATGGTCAGATGAAAACTATGACCGACGCCAATAATAGCACGACCAATTTCGTTTATGACACTTACGGCAACCTGACTAATACAACCGACGCTCAGGGGAACCCGACCACTTTTACCTATGATATACTCGGCAATAATACCTCAATCACTAATGCCAATAACCATACTACGAGTTTTACATATGACCAATTGAGCAGACTAACGCAAATAACATATTCTGATAATACTAAAACTACCTACACATACGACACTAACGATAACTTAATCACCTTTACAGACCCCGATAACAATACCACTACCAACACCTACAACGAATTTAATCAGATGTCCGCAGTTACAGATGCATTAGGTCAGACCACAAGCTCTACCTATGATGAAGTAGGCAACCGAATAGCTGTTACTGATGCAAAAGGGAATATAACCTCATACGCTTATGACAAAGTAAACCGCTTAATTAAAACAACAACTCCTTTAGGCAAAGAAACCAGATTCGCTTACGACGCTGTAGGTAACAAGACCGCAGTAACCGATGTAAAAGGCAATGTCACATCATATACTTATGACTTACTCAATCAGTTAATTCAGATAAAATATGCCGATAGCACTACTGTAGATTACACATATGATGAGCTTGGCAGAAGAACGTCTATGACAGACAGCACAGGAACAACAACTTATGAATATGACAATCTAAGCAGACTAACAAAGGAAATAGCATCGTCAGGGAAGTGGATAGCTTATACATATGATGCTATGGGTAACAGAGTGTCAATGACAGACACAACAGGAACAACCAGTTATGAATATGACAATTTAAGTAGACTAACAAAGGAAATAACATCGTTAGGGAAGTGGATAGCTTGTACCTACGATGCGGTCAGCAACAGAGTGTCAATGACAGATCAGAACGGAGTGGTAACAACGTATCAGTATGATGAATTAAACAGACTTCTCTCTCTAACAGCTCCGGATGGCAAAGTAACAACTTACAAGAGGGAAAAGTGGACAGACACCTTTTTTGAAGGTAAACTAAATGACACAAAGCAATTTAGCATTAAAACCAGAATGGAATGAGGAATGAAGGTTAGTAAGTTTAGAGATATGACGAATACAGAATTGGATCAAGAACTTGTTAATTTAAAACAGGAAATATTTAATTTGAATGTTCGTTCAGCTACAGGGCAATTGGAGGATCCAAAAAGGATTGGACGATTAAGAAAGGATATAGCAAGAATTAATACTGTCCTGCGAGAGAGACAGATAGAGGAAGAGAAAAGTGAAAAGGGTTCAAAAAGTGAAGATTAAAGTAGGTGTTGTTGTTAGTGATAAGATGGATAAGACAGTTGTTGCTTTAGTGGAAAGGCTGGTTTTACATTCGGTTTATAAACGAAGAGTGAAGAAATTCAGCAGGTTTAAAGCGCACGATAAGGACAACTCTGCGCATACAGGCGATAGAGTGGAAATTAAGGAAACCAGACCCTTAAGCAAAGATAAAAGATGGTATATTTCAAAGATTATAGAAAGGTCTAAGAGCTAAATATGATACAAGCGCAAACGATTCTCAATGTAGCTGATAATTCAGGAGCAAAGAGGTTAATGTGCTTTAAGGTATTAGGAGGCACACGCAGAAGATATGCCAGCATAGGCGATATTGTAGTAGCGTCTGTAAAAGAGTCAACACCTGATGGCGCTGTTAAAAAAGGAGAGGTAGTAAAAGTTGTTATTGTGCGGACAAGAAAAGAGATCAGAAGAGAAGATGGTTCATATATAAAGTTTGACAAAAATGCAGGTGTTATAATTGACGCGCAAAAGAATCCGGTTGGAACAAGGATTTTCGGGCCAGTTGCCAGAGAATTGCGAGATAAAGGTTTTTCTAAAATTATCTCATTAGCTCCGGAGGTTATTTGAAAAATGGCTAAAGAACATAATTATATTAAAAAAGGCGATCAGGTTGTTGTTATAGCAGGGAAGGACAGTGGAAAGACAGGTCGCGTATTGCGTGTGTTTCCGAAAAAGCTGAAAGCTATTGTGGAGAGAGTGAATTTTGTTAAGAAACATACAAAGCCTTCACAACAGAATCAAAAAGGCGGAATAATAGAAAAAGAGGCGCCTTTGCATGTGTCCAATTTGTTGTTATACTGCGCGCGATGTGAAAAAGGGGCTAGGATCGGATTTAAAATATTGGAAAATAAAACTAAAGTGAGATATTGCAAACGCTGCAATGAATTAATGGATAAAAGTTAAAAGATGACACGATTAGAGAAGAAATATAAAGAAGACGTAATATCCCAAATGATGAAGAAGTTTGGGTATAAAAATAAACTGCAGGTCCCGAAATTGGAAAAGATTGTGCTTAATACATGTCTGAAAGAGGCTATAGAGAATAAGAAGGTTTTGGATGTTGCCTGTTTAGAACTTGGAGCAATAACAGGACAAAAACCGATTATTACAAAGGCAAAGAAGTCTGTAGCAGGATTTAAACTCAGGACCGAAATGCCAATAGGCGCTAAGGTAACTCTACGGCGAGATAAAATGCATGAGTTTCTTGATCGCTTGTTAAATATAACTCTGCCGCGTATAAGGGATTTTAGGGGAGTTTCTCCGAAATCTTTTGATGTTAGCGGAAACTATACATTGGGCATTAAGGAACAAATTATATTCCCGGAGATAGATGTTGATAAAACAGAGAAAGTACATGGTTTAGATATTACAATTGTAACCAGCGCAAAAACTCCTGACGAAGGAAGAGAGTTGTTAGGATTATTGGGTATGCCTTTTACTAGAAATGTTTAGAATTTTGAGAATTGAGATTTTAGATTTGTTTAGGATTTAGATATTAGAATTTAGGATTTGGGAGAAATGTATGGCGAGAAAAGCGCTTATAGCAAAAGCTAAAAGAGAGCCGAAATATAAAGTGCGAAGGTACAATAGGTGCAGTTTGTGCGGAAGACCGCGGGGATATATAAGAAAATTCGGATTGTGTAGAATATGCTTTAGAAAATTAGCTCTAAGCGGAAAACTGCCCGGAGTTATAAAAGCCAGTTGGTAATTTGGGAGGATAAAAATGCCTGTAACAGATCCAATATCAGATATGCTTACATCCATTAGAAATGCTTATATGGTTCATAAAGGTTGTTTATCTGTATCTGCTTCTACATTGAAGGTGGATATAGTAGGTATCCTAAAAAAAGAAGGGTTCATTCAGGATTATAAAGTTGAGGCCAATAATAGCCATAAAATTATAGAAATAGATCTGCGCTATTATAAAAAAGAACCTATGGTAAGAGGTTTGGAAAGAGTAAGCAAACCAGGTCTGCGTATATATGTACCTGCTTCTAAAATCCCCAGAGTAAAGAGAGGCTCAGGAATAGCTATCCTATCTACTTCAGAAGGCATAATGACTGATAAGGAATGTCGGGTAAAGAAAATCGGAGGCGAGGTTATTTGTTATGCATGGTAACTGCTTGACTAAAATAGAAAAAGCCTCAGGGAAAAATTTGTGGTATGAGACAAAATTGAGAAGGATGATGACTGGCTGGAGTTTTCCAGACAGAGATCAACTAAAAAACTATAATATGTCATTAGAAGGGTACGAAAAATTAGAAAAAATAATAAATAATAATCTTGATGCGAAAAAGATGGTAAGTAAATTAAAGGAAATTGATGCTGAAGTATTTTATTTTCATGCTAAATCACATAGTGGAAATGCCTGGTATAACACGAGGATTGGACATAAACATTCAGCATTGAGAGGAAGAGATTTTGTAGCCGAATTAGTCAGAGAATGCAGGAAGAATGACATCTCTCCTGTCTGTATGCTTCAGGTAACAACTGATGTGAGAGTATATGATGAGCATTCTAAGTATAGAAAAGTGAGTAATAAAGGGATCTCTTTTAGACCATATGTATGCATAAACAATCCTTCATGGAGAAAAAAAGTTTTATCACAGATAGAAGAGATAGTTGCTAATTACGATATTGATGGGATCTTGTTGGATGAGTTTGATTTTTCCCATTTCAACGTAAAAGATATTATGTGTTATTGTCTACATTGCCAAAAGATGTTTAGAGCGAAGTATGGTAGCGATATTCCCAAAGAACCAGCATGGGATAGTTCCCTATGGAAGCATTTTGTCTTATGGAGATATGAAGTAGTTGCAGATTTTCTTAGAGAGGTAAGAAAGCTTATTAAAAAAATAAAACCTAAAGTTTCACTTAGCCTGATATCTTACGCACACAGTTGGACTAACTGGAGCTTAGGACAGGCTACCGAACTTTGCGCGCAGCATCTTGACTATCTTTGCGTGGATACTCATGGATGTTTAAATCTTAGCCAAACAGCTCGGTTCTTTCGTGCATTTAGCAAAGGGAAACCAGAGCTTATAATATGGGGTACCTCCAATTTTGGTGGTGTGCGAGATAGAATGCTAATAAAGCCATATCCTGAATATATGACCGAAGCGATGACCATTATTGCAAATGGTTTATCTTTAGGGATAGATATATGTTATCAGCCTATTCATGAGAAAGGCATTTGGGACTCCAATATAATGAAGATGAGTAGTAACATAATGAAAGAGATAGGAAAAAGAGAGAAATACCTAAGCAATGATATGATTCCCCTGTCCGATACAGCTTTATACTATTCAGAGAACTCAAGAGATTTTTACGCTAAGGATACGCCACAAAAATATTTTAATTCGTACATGGGGACATATAAAGCATTGTTAGAAAAACAGGTGCTTTTTGATATTATTGGCGATAGACACCTAAATCAGAAGACGCTGAAGAAATATAAGGCGATAATTTTACCATCCGCAGTTTGTTTATCCAATACTCAGATAGAAAACATAACTACATATGTAGAAAACGGTGGTGGGTTAGTAGCCACCTATAAAACATCCCTATGCAATGAAATGGGAAATAAGCAGGGTAATTTTGGTTTATCTAAATTATTTGGAGTTGATTATAAATCAGAAGGCTCCAGAGGCGATTATAAACTTTTTGGAAAGGATAATACTTCTGAGCACTGGTATTTAAAGATGGAATCCAACTGTCATATAAGTAAGTATTTGGAGCAGATCTGTGTTTTACGGACTCCAACGACTATAGTCAAAGCACTTGATGGCACTAAAGTTATGGGCGAGTTTTGTCAGGGGAAAGCTGTAGACATCTGTGGAGGGATGATGATTTCCCCATTTATAGGAAACGTTACAATACACCCTGCAGTCGTGGCTAATAAGGTTGGTAAAGGAAGAGTAGTATATATAGCAGCAAAATTAGGGAGTCTTTATGGAACAACTGGGCATCCATATGCGCAAGCACTTTTAGTTAATGCACTTAACTGGGCTACTAAAGGAGTAAAAGAAGTAAAAGTTAATGCGCCAAGGGGTATAGAGGTCACAGCATTTAAACAAATGAATGGCAAGAAAATAATTGTTCATTTAGTAAATCTTCAGTCTGTTCCTTTACGAGTTACCAACTATAGAGATAACAGTTCAGTCCAGGATATTTTACCTATACACAGTATTGAGATGAAAATTCAGATAGAAAAATGTAGAAGAGTAAAAAGTGTCTATCTTGTCCCAGGAAAAACAAAAATAGATTATAAATTTTGCAACAAAAATACCATTGAGTTGATAGTTCCGGAGGTAAAAATTCATATAATGGTAATAATAGAATTAATTTAGCTGTGGAGGACACTATAATACTTTTCTCGGGAGAATGAATAAAATGCTAAAAACCATTACAAAGCCAGAACAAAAAGCATTAAGAGAATTCAAGAGGCTTTTAGGGGAATCTTTGCCTGAAGAGATAGTGCTAATGAAGCTTTTTGGTTCTAAGGCGCGCGGGGATGCGCGAAAGGATTCTGATATTGACGTGTTGGTTGTGACCAAAAGCGATGATTGGCGTATGTGCGATGTGGCTTGTGGTATAGCTACTGATATACTTCTTGAAAATGATATTCTAATTTCTCCAAAAGTAATAGGAAAAAGTCATTATGACTATATTAACAATTTACAAACACCGTTTATCAAAAACGTCAATAGGGAAGGTATTGCTTTATGAATGAGAAACTGCGGCAACTTATAGATGGAGAAATGACTAGAGCTGATAGTGCGCTTGTGGCTTCGAAAGTGCTTTTTGAGAAAGAATTACTTGAAGATGCTGTTTCAAGAGCGTATTATGCGTCGCTTCATGTAGCTAAAGCAGCTTTGTTGTCAAAAGGAATAGAGACATCAAGTCATAGAGGCGTGCTTTCTATGTTTGGCTTGCATCTTGTTAAGTCAGGCGATATTGAAATAGAATACGCTAAAATGTTAGCCGTTGAGAAAGAAGACAGAGAGATAGGTGATTATGATATTACGGTAGAAATAAGTGAGGAAAGAGCCGAAGAAAGAGTAGAAGAAGCTGAAAAATTTGTTGAAAGGATAAAGAGGTTTCTAAAGCATGTCTAGAATAGGAAAAATGCCGATAGATATCCCAGAAGGGGTTAGAGTAGATATAAATGGGAAACTGGTCAAGATTAATGGACATAAAGGCGCTCTTGAACATAAGTTAGATGCAGATGTGTCTGCAGTTGTAGAGGATAATAAGATTATTGTAAAGAGGGGCTCAGATAGCAAATCAGCAAGGGCAAAACATGGATTAAATAGAGCTTTAATTGCCAATATGGTGACAGGAGTAACTACAGGATTTGAAAAAATTCTGGAGATCAAAGGGGTGGGATATAGAGCTCAAGTACAGGGGCAAAAGTTGCAGTTGCAATTGGGATTTTCGCATCCTGTAATGTATGAGATTCCATCAAATATAGAAATTGAAGTAAGAAAAAATAATCAGATTGTGGTGAAAGGAATTGATAAACAGTTGGTAGGCGAGGTGGCTGTTGCAATTAGAAATATGAAAAAGCCTGAGCCATATAAAGGAAAGGGGATCCGCTACTTAGGCGAATATGTTAAGCATAAGGTTGGTAAGACAGCTGCAACCACTGGAGCGTAGGCATAAAGGATACTGCTGATGAAATTAGAGGGTAGAGCTAAAAGACATAGAAGAGTAAGAAAAAAAGTTGCCGGTACATTTCAAAGACCAAGATTGAGTGTGTTTAGAAGTTTAAAACACATATATGTTCAATTAGTTGATGATGAGAATGCGAAGACGCTGCTTTCAGTATCAACTCGTTCAAAAGACTGTATGGGAAAAATAAAGTATGGAGGAAACATAGCGGCAGCAAAAGTTGTAGGAAAGATGCTTGGAGAGATTGCATTGAATAATAAGATTATAAATGTTGTATTTGATAAGGGCGGATATTTATATCATGGCCGCATAAAGGCTTTAGCGGACGCGGCAAGAGGAGCCGGGCTCAAGTTTTAGCGTGAGGAGGGAACAAGTTTGGTAGAAAGTAGAATAAAAAAAGATGTGGACGCTCAGGAACTAGTAGAGCGGGTTGTGAATGTAAATAGAGTTGGTAAGGTTGTAAAGGGCGGAAGAAAGTTTGGTTTTAGCAGTCTGGCTGTAGTAGGGGACGGAAATGGAAAAGTAGGATATGGCATAGGTAAAGCAAACGCAGTACCTGAGTCAATAAAAAAGGCTGTCCAATCAGCAAAGAGGAATATGATAGATGTTTTAATTATAGATACAACGATCCCGTTTGAAATAGTAGGCCATTATGATGCAGCAAGAATTATGTTAAAACCTGCTTCAAAGGGAACTGGTGTAATTGCAGGAAGTGCGGTTAGGGCTGTATTGGAAGCGGTTGGTATTCAAAATGCTTTGACAAAATGTTTGGGATCCAATAACTCGATAAATGTTGTTAGAGCAACAATAGAAGGTTTGAAAAATATATCAGAGATTTATGAGTTATCAAAGAAAAGGCATAGATAAATGATATTAGGCAATTTGAAAGTTCCTAAGGGCGCTAAGAAGAGGAAGAAAATAGTTGGACGCGGTAATGGTTCAGGTCATGGGAAAACTGCCTGCAGGGGGAGCAAGGGACAGAGATCAAGATCCGGCGGTGGGGTTCGACGTGGTTTTGAAGGCGGTCAAATGCCTCTCTATCGCAGAGTACCAAAAAGGGGATTTACTAACCGCTCAAGAGAAAAAATAGTAATTATAAATATAGAGAGATTGAATTGTTTTAAGGATGGTTCGGTTGTGAATCTTGGGAGTCTTACAGAAAAAGAGCTGTTAAAGTCTCAGGATGCTTTAGTCAAAATTTTAGGTATTGGAGAGTTAAAGAAAAAGTTAAATGTAAAAGCGCATAGCTTTAGTAAGAGCGCTATTAAGAAGATTATTGATGCCGGAGGAACTGCAGAGGTTATATAATGCTGTCGGGATTTCGAGATATATTTAGAATACCGGAATTAAAAAAGCGAGTTTTGTTTACTTTGTCTATTATAGCTGTTTTTAGAATAGGCGCTTTTGTCCCAACGCCAGGTATAGATACCAGCGCATTAGTTGAATATTTTGCTAGAATGCAGGGCACTCTCTTTGGAATGGCAGATATGTTTTCAGGTGGCGCTTTGCGGAAACTGTCTATATTCGCCCTGGGCATAATGCCGTATATCAGCGC
>JAGMBN010000020.1 GCA_023129655.1 bacterium
TTAATCATCACTATAAAAGATGGTAATTTAAATCTAATAAAATCGCTTAGTTCGAAAAACGGATAAGGATGAAAATAAATATGGAATATGTTATTGGAATTGATATAGGCACAACAGGGACAAAAACTCTTTTATGCAGCAGTAAAGGAGAAATAATATCTAGCTCTCTTAAGGAGTATTCTATTTCGCATCCAAAACCAGGCTGGGCAGAACAAGACCCAGCTGACTGGTGGATGGCTACAATAGAATCTATCAGATTTGTTCTGAATGAGGCAAACATCAATAGAGAAGATGTTAAAGCAGTAGGATTAACAGGGCAGATGCATGGCGCTGTTTTTCTGGATAGCAACAATAATGTACTTCGGTCAGCAATACTCTGGTGCGATCAGAGAACAAGTTCTGAATGTGATGATATAAATAGAATTATCGGGGAAGAAAATCTAATTGCACTTACCTCTAATCCAGCTCTTACAGGTTTCACTGCTCCCAAAATCCTCTGGGCTAGAAAAAATGAGCCCCAAATATATGAGAAAACTCGCAAGATCTTACTGCCTAAGGATTATATAAGATTCAGGCTAACCGGAGAATTTGCAAGTGATGTCTCAGACGCATCAGGGACTTTATTATTTGATGTGAAAAATAGAAAGTGGTCAGATGAAGTCTTAGAAAAGCTAAACATTGACAGAAATCTGTTACCTGAAGTTTATGAGTCTGCAAAAATTACAGGAACACTAACCAAAGAGGCTTCCAAGCTTCTTGGCTTATCAACAGAAACAGTAGTTGTGGCTGGTGCAGGGGACCAGGCCGCAGGCGCAGTTGGAAATGGAATTGTAGAACAGGGCATCATATCCTCAACAATAGGCACATCTGGTGTTGTTTTTGCGTATACAGATCAAGTAAAAACTGATCCATCAGGTCGAGTTCACACATTTTGCCATGCAGTTCCTGGCAAGTGGCATGTTATGGGGGTGATGCTTGCTGCAGGAGGATCTTTTAAATGGCTCAAAGAGACGCTTGGTATAGATTCATACCAGATAATGACTGAACAAGCTTTAAAAGCTCCAGTAGGAAGTGAAGGACTGATTTTTCTTCCTTATCTTACTGGAGAGAGAACGCCTCATGCTAACCCGGACGCAAAAGCGGTGTTTTTTGGAATTTCCCCACGGCATACAAAAGCCCACATTATTCGATCAGTAATGGAAGGAGTAAGTTTCGGGTTGAGAGATTCATTAGAAATTATTAAGGGATTAGGTATCCCTGTATCTGAAATTCGGGCTTCCGGAGGTGGCGCAAAAAGCAAACTCTGGAAACATATCCAGTCGGATGTTAATAAAGAGCCGATTTATACAATAAATGTTGATGAAGGACCGGCATTTGGCGCTGCATTACTTGCTATGGTCGGCGCAGAAATTTATTCCTCTGTACCCGAAGCCTGCAGTCAGACTGTAAAAACAATAGATAAAATTGAACCTGTATCTGAGAATATAAAAATCTATAATGAATTATATAAGTTATACAAAGACTTATATAATTCATTGAAAGGCAATTTTAAGCAACGCTCTGAATTAATAAGACAAGTAACATGAAGAAAATTGCGTAATCCAATAAAGAATGAATCGTATTAAATCATATCTCTGTTTCAGTGTCTTCTTTTCTATAGCGCTCAGCGCCTTTTTCCGCTTGTATAAAATCGGTTCAAAAAGCCTCTGGCTTGACGAAGCATGTAGTGTGTATCTTGCAAAACTACCCTTGTTTGACATGCTTTCACAAATAATAAAAACAGACATACATCCTCCGCTTTATAATTTGCTCCTACATTTCTGGATAATTCCAAGTATCTCAGAGTGGTATGTTCATCTACTATCAGCATTATTCGGCATAATAACCGTCTGGATAGTATTTTTAATAGGCAAAAACCTGTTCTCTGCAAAAGTGGGAATTATTGCGTGTTTTATAACTTCAATTTCTTCTTATCAGATATATTATGCTCAGGAGGCAAGACTATATGCGCTTATTACACTTTTATGCACACTGTCCTTTTTAATTTTTATCAATGCATTAAGAACGCATAGCGCAAAAATATGGATACTGCTCTGTCTCATAAATATACTTGCGCTCTACACCTACGTATACAGCGTCTTTTTCATTATAGCAGAATACACAGCAGCTATATGCTTCTCAAAACACTATAAGGGTTCTGTTGGCAACATAAATCTAACTCTTTTCCTGACAAACAGATAAAGACGGAACTGCCGCATCCTCAATACCCATCACTGCCCACTCATTACTTTAGTTATCTGTTCTAAATAACTCTGCGCTTGTTTATTATCAGGTTGTATATGCAGGATTTTTTTGAATATATTCTTAGCTTCTTTGTAGCGCCCTTTCTTATAATAAGCTACTCCTAAATTACGGGCAACACCAAGAGCTTTTGGCATAATCCTTAGAGCAATTTTATACTCTTTAATTGCCTCATCCCACTCTCTTTTCATCATATAAATATTCCCCAGATTATTATGCGCCCCTCCAAAATCAGGATTAAGCTTAACAGCTTTTTTATACTGCTGAATCGCTTTGTCAAGCTTTCTCAGTTTTTCATACGTATTCCCCAAACCCATTAACGCTTTCTCGCTATAAGGATTCATTCTCACAGCTATCTCCAGCTCTTTGACAGCTTTTTTGTAATTCTTAGTGCTGGTATACAACTTCGCTAAATTATAGTGGATATCAGCATAATCCGGTTCCAGCTCAGCAAGTTGATAATATACTCTAAAAGCATCTTCTATTTTCCCTACCTTAGCATACGCAAACGCCAGACGATAATACGCCTTAAGATGTCCTCTATTGAACCTGATTGTCTTCTTATACATACCTATAGATTTATTCCAGTTCTTTTTGTTACGATATTCAACTCCCTTTCTAAAATATACCTCCGCTCTCAATGGATTTACTGAAAAATAATTAAACACAAATAAAAGCAAAGCTGAAAACAGGATTATAATCGGAACTCTTAATCTTTTTACTATCTTTGTGCCTTTGTGCCTTTGTGCCTTTGTGCCTCTCACACTTAGAGCAGACACACATCCCAGAGCAAACCACAGAAATATACCTGAAGAATGAAATCTTAAATCTACATTCCCCAGATTTTCAAAAAGCAGACCCATCACGCCTGATATAAATCCTATAAGCAGATACTTTTTGAGTCTGTCATCGGTATTTCTTGCTGTATTTATACCTCGCAAAAGAATACTGCCTATAATTCCAACAAAAAGTGCCAATCCTACAACTCCCAGTTCGCATCCAATTTCAAGCGCTTCACAGTGTACGTGCCGTGTTGCATTTACAGCATGCGGATTCAAAAAATAATCAGGGATTCTGAATTGTGGATAAATCGCGGCAAAATTACCTATTCCCCAACCTGTAAAAGGACTGGCTAGAAACATGTTCAGCGATCCCAGCCAAATCCACTTCCGTATTCCAATGGTTCCTGTGAGCAGTTCCTTATTAATAACTCGCATTATTGACTCTGATCTTACCTGCCATACAGCAGCGCATAAGAGAATCACTCCGATAAATAAGTAAAAACTTTTCGCCAGACCCCATTTTAAATAAATAAATGCGCAGGCAAAAAACACAATGGAAACACAAAATCCGATCCATGCGGCTCTCGCCTCTAATTTGTAAAGGGAAATAATACTGGTTACTACTAGAATACAACACAGTAACAATTTTAAACCGCCAGCTAAAGCAGGCGGTTGAGGCGGAGGAGAACAACAGACTGCTTCAGCTGTCTGGGGGAACAAGCGGCTGTCAAGTAGGGGCGAGGCTTGCCCCCACCCATTTCCCCAAAAATATAAAATAAAAGATAGAATTACGGGTATGCACAAAACAATATACGGGGCAAAGAATGTAGGATTACCAAATAATTGCGGCAGATCTCGAATTATAGGAATGCTAAAACGATTAAGCAGTGTAGGAACTTCTGCTATGAATGTAGCTAAAAACCATACAAAACAAATTCTTAAAAACGCAGGTCTGGACTTACATGTTTCTAATACCACAAAATAGATCAGAACATATGTAAATAAGTTTACCAGTTCTGTGGCGCCAGCAAGCTTATTCCCTGCCATAAAGAACGACGCTAAGCACCATAAACAGAAAGCGGATATAAGGCCTTTTGGGAATCCTGTAGGGGCACGGCGCGCCGTGCCCCTACGTTGGAATAACCAATTATATATCCATAATAGGATGACACAAAACACCATAGCTTGAGCTATGACAAACTTTATGAATACATAGTTATACGCCTGCTTAAGAACCGCTATTGGGACAAGGAAGATAATGATTAGCAGACATATTTCTGGTATTTTTTTTCTCATTTTTCTCTCCAACTCCATTTCGATAAGTACCCCTTTTTGTCTACTTGCTGAAATGAATTTACCTTAGCTTTTTACAGATGTCAAGGAAAACAAAAATGATTGAATTAACTCACCCTGACCCTCTCTTGAGAAGAGAGGGAAGATGCTCTCCCTTCTCTTTGAAGAGAAGGGGTAGGGGATGAGTTAGAGGGAAAAATGGAAATTAGAGGAGATATTTTAATTTTAGCATGAAAAACACATCAGGACAGGCGCAAGGCCTGTCCCTACATTTTCCGATTCCAACATTGTAGGGGTGGGGCTTGCCCCCACCCGTCCCCAAAAGCAAAAAGATAGCCCCGATAACCTCGGGACTATCTTTTTATCAAGCAAGCTAACCTGAAATTAATCGCAAACACCTACATTAGATCTAGTTCCATCTTTTACAGTCGCAACGTGCCCGTCCATGTACAACACATTAATAACATCTGGATTTGTATGAACATAAGTAAGTCCAGTATCGCATGCAACAGCTGTGTCTGAATCACTCATCTCTGTCAGGCAGTCATTGTACGCATAGCTTCCACTCCCAATATCAGTTTCATTATCAACACTTTCTGTGCTGGATGGACATTCAAACACCTTTAGAGACGAAATATAATTGGGGTAGAAAATTGCTACACCGGAAGAAGTTGTATCATCTCCCCCTAAGTTATCACCGCCGTTATCCGTCTCTCCAAGATCGGGAAAATACTCATCATAGTCCTGAGCGTACATATGCAGACCAAGGCCGATTTGTTTCAGATTGCTTACGCACTTTGTTCTTCTTGCCAGTTCTCTTGCTCTTGCCAGCGCTGGCAGAAGCATAGATGCAAGAAGAGCGATAATTGCTATAACAACCAGTAATTCAATAAGCGTAAATCCCTTGTGTCTTCTAAAAAACTTCAACATTTTGCTTATTCACCTCCTCCACCTATTTTATTTAAATTTTATCATTACATAACCACCATATTCTTGTCAAATGTTTTTTTATCTGACTTTTCAACTCGGTTCAGTGACAAAAAGCTTGATTATTTAACACCTAATGAGATATATTGAGAATCACAATGAGAATCTTAAACAAAAAGTGTTACCTATGTGCCCAGCCAGCACAGGATAAGCGTTAAATATTAGTGGAAAGGAAAATTCGTGAAAGATATACTATCTAAAAGAGAAAGGGTGGAGAGAACCTTAAATTTTCAATCGGTGGATAGAGTAGCCATCCATGACAATGTAAGCTTTAATCCGGGCGTTATTTCCTTATATACCGGTAAAAAAACAGATGGATTTAATTATTCCATTGAGGATATATGCGAGGTAATAGAAAAGACATTGGATATGTGTTTTTTTCCCCACGCGCCATTTGGCACAGACAGAATTACAACCGAAAATGGCTTTGTCAGGCAAAATGATAACTGGACAAGTTGGACGGTTAAGCGTCCTTTTAATGATACTAAGGGTTTAAAAGAGTTTTACTTGCGACAAATTGAGGAGATGAAGACGGCTAAGTTTAATCCGGAAAAGGAAAGAGAGAATTATCAGAAAAAGTTTCTCAATATACAAAGATTAATAGGTGATACTGTAATATTGGATTACGATGGGACAGGATTCTGTAGTTGCTGGTCATTAGCAGGAATAGATTTGTTTACTTATCTATACTACGATGAGCCGGAGATTATTTCCGATTATATCAGGATACGCACAGACAATGAAGTCAGAAGAGTTCACGCGATAGCTGATAAAAAACTATCTCCGGTTGTTTTAATTGCTGATGATTTAGCTTCCAAGAACGGTCCAATATTTAGTCCTGAATTTTTAAGAAAAGAATTTTTACCGCATCTTACTCGCCTGGTAGAAGCATGGCACAGTCATGGACTTAAAGTCTTATACCATAGTGATGGAAACTGGAAAAAGCTTATCCCTGATTTCCTGAAATGCGGTGTAGAAGGGTTTTATTGCCTTGAGCCGGCAGTCGGTATGGACATTATAGAATTAAAGAAAGAATATCCAAAGGTAATATGGGCCGGCGGCCTGGATGGAATAGATTTAATGGAAAGAGGGAATCCTGAACAAGTCCGTAAAGAAGTAAGAAAACAAATTCTTGAGACGGATGTTCTAAATACAGGAGGTTTATTTTTAGCAACTTCCAGTGAGATCAATCCTCCTATAAAACCAGAGAATTATCAGGCTATGATAGAAGAAGCAAGGGCTATCTATAACAAAGAAGTTTACAAATAAATAAAAATAGAAAGGAGTAAAAACAATGAGCAAAGAACAAAAAACGAAGTATAGATTTTCATTTGGCCCATGGAATATCCACGAAGGAGCGGATCCATTTGGGCCTGCAGTAAGAGAAAGTTTCAGCTTTGGTGAAAAATTAAATATGTATAAAAAACTTGGTTTTGACGGTGTTCAATTCCATGATGACGATGCTGTGCCGAACATGAACAATCTTAAACCTCAACAAATAATAGATAAGGCAAAGAAACTTTCTCAGAGATTGAAAGACACAGGTTTAAGCGCTGAGTTTGTTGCGCCCAGATTATGGGAAGATCCAAGAACGATTGACGGCGCGTATACATCAAACGATTCTTCTTGTCGTGAGTATGCAATTGAACGAAGCAAGAGAACTATTGACATTGCCAATGCGTTGGAAACAGATTTGGTCGTGCTCTGGCTTGCCCGGGAAGGAACATACATTCGCGAGGCAAAAGACAGCAAAAAAGCAGTGCAGAGGCTTGTTGAAGCTATGAACGCAATGCTTGAATATGACCCAAAAATTCGTATTGCGATTGAACCAAAACCGAATGAACCAATGGATCACACATATATTCCAACTGTGGGGCATGCTATTGGATTAGGGCAGCTTACCATTGACAGTTCACGCGTGGGTGCTCTTATTGAAAGCGCTCACTGTATTCTGGTGGGGCTAGATCCGTCAGACGAAATGGGTTATGCTCTTGCGCATAACAAATTGTGGTCAGTTCATCTGAATGACCAGAATGGAATGAAGTTTGACGAGGATAAGACGTTTGGGTCTGTAGATTTAAGAAGGGCTTTTAATCAGGTTCGTATTCTGGACAAACATGACTATGGTCGGAATGGCGAGTGGGTGGGACTTGATGTCAAGGCAATGCGGACACAAAAGGCTGAAGCATCAACTAAACATCTTAGTAACAGTAGAAAAATCTTTCTTAAATTACTGGAAATTTCTCGCAGTCTTGATGATTCAGAGATGAACAAAATGATTGAGGAACGTGATTATGAAGAGTTGGATTTGTATATAATGAAAGCATTACTGAATTATGACTGAAAATAATGAAGAAATAAAAAATCGGCTTGTTGCCCGGGTCGCAGTAGCTGCTCTTTCCAGTCCATTGGAGATTGGCGCTGATCGTGCGGACACAGCAGTTGTGAAACTTACAGATTTGCTAAAGGTGAATGGATGCGAAGTTATCAGTCTTGGAGCAATTAATACTCCTGAAAAAGCTGTTCAAGCAGGTAGAAAATCAGCAGAAGAACATGTTAATGCCATAGCTCTTGTGCCTGTTAGCTGGTTTGAAGATTATTTGGCGCTTGACCTGCTTGAAGAATGCAATGTGCCTTTATTATTCTGGTCTTTACCTGGAATGGAAACAGGTTCTCTTTGCGGAACACAACAGTTAGCCTGTTATCTCAAACAACTTGAACAGCCCTTTAGTTGTGTCTTTGGAGAGATTGAAAATAAAGAATGTCTAAAAAAAGCCATTGCTTTTCTAAAAGCAGCCGCGCTCAAAAACCGTTTGCGCCGTTCACGTATTGGATTAGCCGGACATCGTGTTAGCGGCATGACACATACATCTGCTAATGAATTTATGCTGAAAAAGACCATTGGCTGCCGTATTGTCCCACTTGATTTACCGCAGCTTTTAGAAAAGGCAAAACAGGTAACTAAGAAAGAGGCAAGAGAGAGATGGGAAAAAATAGTTCAAAATGTAGAAACCTGTAATGTCCCGGAAAAGGACGGTATCTATTCAATGCAGGTATACGCAGCACTAAAAGAACTAATTTCCGAACATAAGCTTGATGCTCTGACTGTTGGCTGTTATCCTCATCTTATGGGCCATGTGTGTTTAGCATCATCATTGCTTGCAGATGAGGGTATTCCTTTGGCTTGCGAAGGCGATGTAAACGGCGCTCTGGGACAATTAATACTTACTCTGCTCACAGGACAGCCTACGCACAACACTGACTTGCTTGAACCGCTTGAGGATGGCAGTGTTATATTTAGTCACTGTGGTTCAGGTTCATTTAGTTTGGCGGAGAACAAAAAAGTCATTCTTGATTCAGTTCGTCTTATGGGTCAGGGCGTATGCGCTCTTTTTCCTTCAAAGCCCGGGGCTGTAACACTAATAAGTCTGATCGCTCGTCCGGATGGATACCAATGTGCAGTTCTTGAAGGTGAGGCATTGTCAACAAACATGGTATTTCCTGGAAATCCAGTGCGTGTTCGTTTTAACCAACCGGTTAATGATTTGATTAATTGGATTTTCAATAAAGGTATCGCTCATCACTGGATGATAGGATATGGTCATGTAGCTGATAAAATTAGGTTGTGGTCAAGTATTATTGGTAATAAAATGCGTCTTAATATTTTAGAAAAATGAGTGATTTAGCAGATATTACTAAAGAGTTTAGCGGTAAAAGAGTACTTAGTATTGGGGATATGATATGCGACGAATATGTATATGGGGAGGTCTCTCGCATATCAAGAGAAGCTCCTGTGTTGATTTTAAAGTTTGATTCAAACATGTTCAGGGTCGGAGGAGCGGCAAACGCAATATCAAATCTAAAAGCGTTAGGCGCAAGAGTATATCCAGTTGGTGTGATAGGGAATGATAATGCTGGAGAAGAGGTTATTTCCTTTCTCGGGAAAATGAGTGTGGACACAGGTGGAATTATTATTGATAAATCCTGTTCAACAATAACAAAAACACGGATTATGGCAGGCAGTTTTCACACAGCAAAGCAGCAGGTTATACGAATAGATAAAGAAAAGAATTTTCACATAAGTTCAATTGGCGAAACAAAAATGCTTACTTATCTTGATGAAGTATTAGACACCATGGACGCTGTGCTTATTTCGGATTATGGATACAAGACTGTCTCAAAAGCAGTATATTCTGCAATATCCAAATATGTAAGAAAAAAGAAACTTGTTCTGGTTGTTGATTCCAGGTATGGATTGCTCAACTATAAGTATGCAACAGCAGTAACACCGAATGAGACAGAGGTTGAAGATGTTCTTCATTGCAGCATTAATGGAGAAAAATCTCTGCTCAGCGCGGCAGAGAGGCTTAAGTCCGAGATAAAGTGCGAGAATGCAATCATAACGCGTGGCAGCAAAGGCATAATGGTATTAGACGAACACAATAAAAGTACATTTATACCAATACACGGAAGTACAGACGTGGTTGATGTTACTGGCGCAGGGGATACGGTTTCTGCTGTAGTCACTCTGGCTCTTTCAGCAGGAGCAAGCGCAATTGAGGCTGCAAGACTGGCAAACTATGCTGGCAGTATTGTTGTTATGAAAACAGGCGCAGCTACAGCCACTCAAAAAGAATTGATGGATGTTATAAAAATAAGGTAACAGTTTAGTTGCAATTCAATTGAGACAGAGGATACTTCATTAACTCCAAGATAACAAATTAAAGCTTCTTTCCGCATTTTTGATTTTTTCTATGGAAACAGCTGAAATATTTTTATCTAATTGGTAATTTCCTGCGCCAGGATAAATCACCCAGAGATGGCTCAGTGAAAGTTCGCTCATGGCAAACTTCATTGACTTGGTTAATCTCGGCGCTTCATCATATTTTACTTCAACACCCCACAGCTTACCTTTTTTCGCAAAAACCAGATCTAGTTCCGCTCCTGTGTGAACTGCCCAAAAGAAGGTTTCTTCCTCTTTTAAATTCAGATGTTCAATTGCTTGTTGAATAGCAAATCCTTCCCATGAAGCTCCCAGTTTTGGATATGTTGTTACTGCGTTATAATTATCTAAAGAGAGTAAAGCATGAAGAATCCCTGAATCCCTAAAATACATCTTAGGTCTTTTGACAATTCTCTTTTTGGTATTATAGTACCATGGCTGCAGTTGTCGGACAACAAAGGTTCCTGACAGAAGATCCAGATATCGTCTGGCTGTGTTATCCGATATAGACAAGCTTCTACCAATCTCTGATGCATTAAAAATCTGGCCATGATAATGGGCTAACATCATCCAAAATTGTCTTAGTGTTCTGGTGGGTATTTTAATCCCCAGATTTGGGATATCTCTCTCAAGAAAGGTTGTAACGAAATCCTGTCTCCACTGAAATGAAGACTGCTCGCTTCCGGCAAGGAATGAGCGTGGAAAGCCTCCTCTTATCCACAGTTTTTTTATGTCAGTAACAGCAGACAGATGCTCTGTAGAAAATCCTCCCATTTCAATATAACTGATTCTTCCTGCTAAAGACTCAGAACTTTGAACAATAAGATCTCGCGAGGCGCTGCCAAGTATAATGTATTTTGCAGATGAATTTTTATCAACAAGAACACGTAATACAGGGAAAAGATCAGGTTTTCTTTGTATCTCATCAATAACTATAAAACCTTTCAGGTTTTCAAGCGCTAATGTAGGATTTTCTAATCTGGCCAAATGACGAGGATCTTCAAGGTCAAAGAAGTGAACTTCTTCTGAAACATTCCGTGAAAATTGTTTGGACAACGTTGTTTTTCCACATTGCCTGGGTCCTAAAATTGCAACAACACGATTTTCTTTCAGCCTTTCTTTCAGCATCTTCAATTCCTTTATCCGCTTAATCTCCATATAAACCTCCGTAAATATTCACGTATTTACCATAATCATACCATGAAATTTCGATACGTCAAGTCGAAATTTCATGGTAATTTGAAACAGTAAGATACATTCTTACTATTTCCAGATAAAAATCTTAAATAAATTTGATATGGTTGTTTCGGTAATGTATACTATTTCCGAACCATAGAAAAAGGTTCGGAAATGTAAAATCTCAGAACTGTTTAGAATACAATAAGTTATGTTTAAAATATTATTAATGATGGTTCGGAAAACAATTGGTGTAGAACGATGAAGAAAGTTTGCAGTCTAGATAAACTCCCCAATCTGATAGAAAAGCTTAAAAAAGATAATAAAAGAATAGTTTTTGCAAATGGCTGTTTTGATATTCTTCATGTGGGACATATCAGATACCTTGAACAGGCAAAATCTTTGGGCGATATATTAATTGTGGGCATCAATGATGATGAGTCCGAATCACAATTGAAAGGGCATGGCAGACCAGTTATGCAGGAGGAAGATAGAATAGAGATTGTAGCAGCTTTAGAATGTGTAGATTATGTAGTGCCTTTTTCAGACCTTACTGTAGAAAATTTGTTAAGGCTTATAAAACCGGCAATACATGCAAAAGGAACAGATTATGCGGCTGAAACTGTTCCGGAACGAGATATTGTTCTTTCATACGGCGGACAGATTGCAATAACCGGAGATAGAAAAAATCATTCAACAAGTGATATAATAAAGAAAATACAAGAACAATTTTAGATTATGATTGGCACATACATATCAGAATACAAAATAAGTAAGCATCTTTCTTCTACGGGTCTTACGGATGTTTATTTAGGGATTAAAGACAAGAGAAATGCAGTCATCAAAATACTGCAAGTAAAACCGGATACTGACAGGAAACGTATCAGTAGATTTTTTTATGAAGCTGAGATAATGCAGAAATTAAGTCATAAAAATATCCCTAATGTGTATAATTTTAACAGAGAAGATGATATTTGTTATATTGTATTGGAATATTTTGATGGACACAATCTCAGAGACCTGGTAAAAACGCATCACAATCTCTTGAAAGACTATATTGGTATAATTTTAAAAATCTGCGAGACAGTTGAATATATTCACAAAAAAGGCATTATCCATCAGGATATAAAAAGCAGAAATATAATTTTGACAAGGGACATGGAGGCAAAGATAATAGATTTTGGCTTGGCTTATGAAAAGAGCAAATCTAATGTGAGGATTAGAGAAAGGGCTGGCACTCCGCATTATATGTCTCCTGAACAAGCGAAAGGATATAGAGGAGATGAGAGATCCGATATTTACTCTCTGGGAGTTGTTGTGTATGAACTTACAACAGGCAGGAGACCGTTTGAAGGAAGCTCTTTACATGAAATTGTTACTCAGCAGATGAATATGCTTATTAAACCCCCTAGATTTCATAATCAAAAAGTGTCTAAGAATCTTGAAAATATTATTCTAAGAGCTCTTAATATTGATCCTGCAAAAAGGTACCAGAGCGTAGAAGAATTGGTTTTAGATATAAATAGATGAATTCATCCGTTATAGTCCTTGTAGGTCCTACCTGTGTAGGCAAAAGTAAAATTGCTGCAAGCCTTTCCGCATTCTTTCCTTCAGAAATTATATCGGCAGATTCCATGCAGGTATATAAATACATGAATATTGGAACAGCAAAACCGTCAAGGAAAGAGAGAAGAGCGGTTCCTCATCACATGATAGATATTATTTATCCTGATCAATACTTCAGCGCAGGGGAATACGCAAAAATGGCAAGAGATAAAATAAATAGGATTATTGACTCAGGCAAAACTCCAATACTTGTCGGGGGCTCAGGTCTATATATAAGAGCTGTAATTGACGGTCTTTTCTCTGAACCCATGGTCAAGGAGACTATTAAGAAAAGACTAAGAACTCAGCTGGCTGAGAAGGGTTCACATTATATGTATGGAAAGCTCAAAAAAATTGATTCTATAGCTGCAGCAAGGATTCATACAAATGACTGGAGAAGAATAATCAGAGCTCTGGAAGTTTTTTTGTCAACGGGAGCGACTATTTCAAGTCTTCAGAGTAAAGCCAGGGCAGAATCTATGGATTGCCAATATCATATAATAGGGCTTAGGACAGAACGCAAGAATCTTTACAGGAGAATTGAGAGCAGAGTGGATTCAATGTTCAAAAAGGGGCTTGCGAGAGAGGTTAGGCAGCTTATAAAAAGAGGATATAAAGACCTTTTGCCTATGCAGAGTTTGGGATATAAAGAGGTTTTGGGATATATAAATGGACATTATAGTCTTGATGAGGCAAAAGCACTCCTCAAGCGAAATACGCGCCATTTTGCAAAAAGACAGATGACCTGGTTCAACAAGGATTCCAGAACCAAGTGGATAGAAATAAGCGATATAGATGAAGAAATTGACTTGGTTTGTCACAGAATTCTCAAACTAGCAGGGCTGTGAGAAATTTGACACAGCGCACAAAATTTAATATCATGCATCTGATTTAGTAATTTAAGTAAATATTCGCTCAAATTCGTCATTGCGAGGAGCGTAGCGACGTGGCAATCTCTGAGATTGCTTCACGAAGTTTATCTCGATATCGGGGTTCGCAATGACAAGTGTTCGCTGAGTATAAAGGAGACGGTAGTATGTCAAGATTAGGAAAGAGCATACGTTTAGAAAGGATAATTAATA
>JAGMBN010000200.1 GCA_023129655.1 bacterium
AAGAATGAGTTAGATGTAGTTGATACATGCGGAACAGGTGGAGATAAAGCCAATACGTTTAATGTTTCTACAGCCACTGCGATTGTGGCAGCAGGGGGCGGGCTTACTGTTGCAAAACACGGCAACAGAGCTGTATCCAGTAAATGCGGGAGTGCGGATGTACTGAAGGAGCTTGGAATAAACATAGATATCCCTCCAAAGAGAGTTGAAGAATGTATCAATAATATAGGCATAGGATTCTTGTTTGCGCCACTCTTCCATAAAGCTATGAAATACGCAATTGGTCCAAGAAGAGAAATAGGCATAAGAACAATTTTTAATATTTTGGGACCTCTTACTAATCCGGCTAATGCCAGATATCAGATTTTGGGAGTATATGATCCGAATTTAACGGATAAATTAGCAAATGTTCTTAAGAATATGGGTTCAAAAAGCGCGTTTGTTGTACATGGTGAAGGAGGTTTTGATGAGATAAGTATTACAGGGAAAACAAGAATCAGCGAGCTTAAAAATGGAGAGGTAAAAACATATTATGTGCATCCTAAAGATTTCGGCATGTCCGTTGGGAAAGAAGGGGATATTAGGGGCGGAGATGCAGCTGAAAATGCAAAAATCATTATAAAAATATTAAAGGGTGAAAAAGGGGCAAGGAGAGATATCGTTGTTCTGAATGCTGCTCATATCTTTGCAGCAACAGGAAAAGCGAAAGATGTAAGAGAGGGCATAACATTAGTTGAGAACTCTATAGACTCAGGAGCAGCGCTCAATAAACTTGAGGCTTTGAAGAAAGAGACAAATAAAAATTTCTAATTTTTAATCTATGAATTATAAAATAGAAAAGAACGATCTGACTAAAGGTAGTATTTCCAAGAGTATTTGGAAGTTAGCTCTTCCTATCATGATTAGCGTAGTATTGCACAATGCATTTAATATTGTGGATATGATTTTTGTCGGCAGATTAGGCCCGGAGGCTATTGCTGCAGTAGCCATGAGCGGAATTTTTTTTGGAATAATTATGATTGCTTTAATAGGTATATCCATTGGGACTACTGCTATGATAGCCAGAGCCATTGGG
>JAGMBN010000201.1 GCA_023129655.1 bacterium
CGTTATATTTAGCCATGGAAGGGGACAGATATATGAAAGATGAACACATTCTTGTAACAGGTGGTGCAGGTTTTATTGGGTCTCATCTTGTAAGAAGATTATTGGATGATAATAGATCAGTCATTTGCGTGGATGATTTTAATAATTATTATTCTCCTTTAACAAAGGAAAATAATATTAAACAGTTTCTCAGCAAGAAAAATTTCAAACTATATAGAGTTGACATTCGCGATTTCAATTCTCTAAAGGGAATCTTCTCATCTAATAGAATAAGCAGAGTTGTTCATTTAGCTGCAAGGGCAGGAGTCAGGCCTTCTATTAAAAGCCCACTGCTTTATGAAGAAGTCAATTTGAGAGGAACAATGCATTTGCTGGAATTAAGTAAGAATGTTGAAAATTTCATTTTTGCTTCTTCTTCTTCTGTGTATGGTAACAATAAAAAAATTCCATTTTCTGAAGGAGACAACGTGGATAAAGCAATTTCTCCGTATGCAGCTACTAAGAAGGCTGGAGAAGTTATGTGTCATGTGTATCACCATCTTTATAACATCCCAATCTCTTGTTTGAGATTTTTTACTGTATATGGTCCATCAGGAAGACCTGATATGGCAACCTATAAATTTACAAAATGGATTGATGAAGAAAAAGAACTTCTAAGATTCGGAGATGGACGTTCTAAAAGAGATTACACCTATGTTGATGATATTATTGATGGGGTAGTATCTGCTCTGGATAAGCAATTTGAATATGAGGTTTTCAATCTTGGCAATTCTCATCCAATAGAATTAAATTATTTTATCAGCGTGATAGAAGAAGAACTTGGGAAAAGAGCAAAGATAACCAAGCTTCCTACTCAGCCCGGTGATGTGAGTATTACATATGCAGACATCGGGAAATCCAGGAAGATGCTGAATTTCCAGCCCAAGGTTTCCATAGAGGATGGAATCGCCAAATTTGTCAGGTGGTATAAAAAGCTAAATCCATGAAAAAGACACTGTTTTGGATCCTGAAATTATGTATTAGCATAGGGATTCTCTGGTATGTTTTTTCAAGACCGGATATTAG
>JAGMBN010000202.1 GCA_023129655.1 bacterium
GTACAGTCACCGCACGCAAAAATATTTGGATCGCTTGTCTGCATATAGCGGTTTACCATAATGCTTTTAGTTGTACCTATTTCCAATCCCGCTTCCCGGGCTAATTCTACGTTAGAAACAGCGCCAATACCAAGTATCACCATATCCGCTTTAATTTCTTTTCCGCTTTTTAGTTTAATTCCTTCTACCTTATCACTGCCCGTAAAAGATTCTACTTTCTCATCTACCATAAGGTTAATGCCCTGAACAATAAGTGTTTCCTCAGCTTTTAAACAAAAGTCCTTATCATATACCAGCTGCAAGCAATGATGCATCATCTCAACTATAGTAATATTCAAGTTTTTATTTCTCTTTTTGCATTCCTCCGCAAGTTCCACACCAATAAAACCGCACCCGACTATTACCAGATTGGAAGCATGCTCCATTGCATCAATTATCTCATTAAGATACGCAACATCCTTCTTTATAGAAAAAATATTTCCCTTGTCAATACCGGGTATTGGAGGGATCATTGGCTCAGAACCTGTAGCAAGAACAAGTTTTTCATAATGCGCCTGTTCACCTGCTTTCGTTTCAACAACACAATTCTTATTATCTATACGTACAACAGGATCAACAAGCAGTTCAATCCCATTCTTCTCAAGTACCTTATCAGGTATAATGTTTTTGTCCGGCGTGCCGACTGTGCCGAAAATATAGGGAATGCCGCACGGTATCAATACTTTGTCCTCTTTACGTATAAGTAATACGCTTTTGTCCGGATAATGTCTCTTTGCAGTAATAGCAACCGGAATTCCCGCCGCGCTTCCGCCAACAACAACCACGTCATAATCTTTCATCATTGCCCTTTCTTTTTATTTTATTGTTAGTTTTTTGCCCTATACAAGCCGTTTTGCGCCATTATACACTTCTTCCACATGCAAAACAACAGCTGCGGCTCTTGGCAGATCATCACGAACCCACTTCTGCATCTCTTCAAATATCGGACCATCCGTCAATCGCTCAACACTTCCCTTTACTTGAAATGAACCTTTATCCTTATCTCTAAC
>JAGMBN010000203.1 GCA_023129655.1 bacterium
CCTCCTCCAGGTGTCTGAGTCTGCGTAATTGCTGGATCATATCATTAAAGGCGTCTGCCAGATCTTTTATTTCTCCCTTTGCCTTTATCTGTATCTGATGTTCAAGATCTCCTCTTGCTACAGCTCTTATTCCCCATGTAAACTTGCGCAAAGGATGAGAAATACTCCGCGCTATCAGAACTCCTATTACTGCAGATAATAATACTCCAAGAAATATTAATATTATAAGAAACTGTCCAACAGCAGTTTGAAAAGCATAAGTTTTTTGTATACCAACAAATACAACTCCAAAGACCTTTTTATCCGGGCTCATAAGTGGGGAGCACAATCCATAAAAATGTAGCTTATTATGATAAATATCTTTTCTATATTCGCAAGCACCTTGCGCATATATTTTGTTGATAAGTTCTTCTATGCCAAGCACTACTCGCCCTCTGTCCTTTATAGCTTTTGGGTACTGGGGCGCTTTATGAAACAAGTCTATATCAACTCCCATTTTCTTCTCTATATCCTGAAAGATTTCTTTTTTAACACTATAGCCTGCCACTATTTTCCCCACTACTTTATCATTTTCCATGATTTCTAACCCTACGCTGGCAATTAATTTTTTTATGTTATCCTTTTCAAAAAGCACAAGCATTCTTTTTTTATCCGGTTGTTTCATTACATTTGGAGAAATGCTCCCTGAACAGAACTTGAGCTCTCCTTTTTCATTTGTAATGAGTATTGTGTCAATTTGCATTTCCTTTTCCAGCATATCCAGAAGTTTTATTATCTGCTCTTCATCCTGCTGTTTAAATGCCTGCATGAATACAAAGTTGCTGAGTATAATTTCTCCAATCAGGGCGGCTCTGTTTTCTAAATTATCTATTTTGTCTGTAATTAAATCTGCTGCACTATAAATTTTCCCTTTTATATCCTTTTCTAATTGCACGGATATAACCCTTGTAGCTACAAAGGTTGAGATTAAAATAGGCACAAGAGCCATTAACATAAAGGAAAAGATAAGCTTGTTCTGAATATTCGGTTTAAAAAAAGACATAGCTAAT
>JAGMBN010000204.1 GCA_023129655.1 bacterium
CTCTTAACATCTCAATAAAAAGGTTGCATGCGTCACCTTCTATATTACTCATATGGGTTTTTACATTAACCCCCAACTTTTTCAGTTCTTTTATAACCTCTTTACTTGACAAACCAACTTTTTTTGCTAATTCATGCGCTTTCATTTTTTCATAAACCTAGGTTTATTTAAGCATTTTTATCTTTGCAGCTGTTTTTATTCCAATACCTGGCAATTTAAGTAAATCCTTTACTGATATCTTACTGAGCTTGCTCATTGTATCATATCCATGAGTTTCTAAAATACCTATTATTCCCTTACCAATGCCAGGTATATTGATTTTTTCTCTTTCATCTTTCTTTTCATCAGCAACTATATCAATCCTGCAATCAACTAACCGCGACGTTAACTTTACATTCTGCCCTTTTTTGCCAATTGCAATAGCGAGTTGATCAGGTTTAACCAATATGGTTGCTGCATTGTTTGCCTCATTCAACTCTACACTTTTTATTTCAGCTGGAGCCAATGCTTTTCTAATAAATGATTTAAGGTCTTTATCCCATTCAATAACATCAATCCGCTCACCGGCAAGTTCCTCAATAACCGCCTTTATTCTGGTGCCTTTTATTCCAACACACGCTCCGACACAATCAACATTTTCTTTATTGCTGTAAACAGCTATTTTTGTTCTGTCTCCCGGTTCCCTGGCAATAGCTTTTATTTCAATTATATTTTGAGCAATTTCGGGAACTTCCAACTCAAGCAATTGTCTTACAAACTCCGGATGCGTTCTGGAAACAATTATCTTGACCTTACTGCCGGAATCCGCAACTTCTAAAATATAGGCGCGTATTCTATCCCCCTGCCTGTATCTCTCATTCTGCAAACGCTCTCTATACGGCATCCGAGCTTCAGCATCTCCCAGGTCAATTATTACATCTCCATAATCAAATCTATACACAACTCCGTTAATTAAAGTTCCCTGTCTCTCTCTAAACTTTTCATACAGATTGTCATTCTCTA
>JAGMBN010000021.1 GCA_023129655.1 bacterium
CAGGTGTTATAAATGCAGGAGATGGAACTCATGAGCATCCAACGCAGGCGCTTCTGGACATGTTTACAATAAGAGAGAAAAAAGACGGATTAGAAGGGCTTAAGGTAGCGATTGTTGGAGATATCAGACACAGCCGTGTTGCAAGAAGCAATATCTGGGGCATGAGGAAAATGGGGATGGATGTGAGAATATGTGGGCCGAAGACATTATTGCCTGTTGATATTGAGAAAACTGGGGTAAAAGCTTTCTGCAACATAGAACATGCCATAAAGCATGTAGATGTTATTATGGCGCTAAGGATTCAAAAAGAAAGACAGGGACAAAGTTATTTCCCGTCAATCAGGGAATATTCAAAGTTCTATGGGCTCACAAGCGAGAGGCTTAAGTATGCAAAAGAGGATGTTTTAATAATGCACCCGGGACCTATGAACAGGGGTGTGGAAATTATGCCTGAAGTGGCTGATGGTCCATATTCAGTTATTCTGGAGCAGGTGACTAATGGACTTGCGGTGCGTATGGCTGTTCTCTATCTTGTCATGGGCAGTAAAACCAAGGAGGTAAGCGCATGAAACTACTCATTAAGAATGGAACTGTTATTGATCCGTCTCAGAATATAAATGAAAAAATGGATGTGTTAATAGAAAATGGCAAAATATGCAAGTTAGGTAAGAATATCAGTGAGAATGGCTGCGAGATATTCAATGCCAAGGATATGATCGTTTCTCCTGGATTTATTGATATGCATGCTCATCTGAGAGAACCCGGCAGGGAAGATGCTGAAACAATAGCTACAGGAACCGCATCTGCTGCAAATGGTGGGTTTACGTCAGTCTGCTGTATGCCCAATACAGAGCCTGCAATAGATAATCAATCTGTTGTGAGATTTGTTTTAGAAAAAGCTAAAAAAGAGGGCAATGTCAATGTGTTTCCAATTGGCGCGATCACAAAGGCGCGCAAGGGAGCCGAACTTGCAGAGATTGGAGATATGAAGGATGTGGGAATAGTTGCTGTTTCGGATGACGGTAATTGGGTAGAAAATTCCGCTCTCATGAGAAGAGCACTTGAATATAGTGAGATATTTAATATTTTGGTGATATCACATTGCGAAGATAAGACACTCTCAGAGAAAGGAATGATGAACGAGAGTTATACTTCAACTGTGCTGGGACTGGAAGGCATTCCCAGGAAAGCGGAGGAAATCGCTGTTTTTAGAGATATAAGCTTAGCAAAGATGCTGAATACCGGAATACATATTGCTCATGTATCAAGCGGAGGAACAGTAGAATTGATAAAAGAAGCTAAAATTCACAATATAAAGGTCAGCTGTGAGGTAACACCTAACCATTTCACATTAACAGAACAAGCTGTTAATGGTTATGATACAAACACGAAGGTCAATCCACCATTGAGAAGCGAGGATGATATTCAAGCCATAAAAAACGGACTTGCTGACGGGACAATAGATGTTATAGCAACAGACCATGCTCCTCACACAATAACAGAGAAGGAATATGAGTATGACAACGCTCCATTCGGAATTATTGGTTTCGAGACAGCTCTGGGAATCGCCATTACAGAACTTGTTCACAGCAAAGTTTTATCTTTATCCCAACTTATTGAAAAACTCTCCTGCAATCCTGCGAAAATTCTTGGGTTTGAGACAAAGGGAACATTGAAGATCGGTTCAGATGCAGACATAACAATAATAGATGAGAATAAAGAATGGATTGTGGATGTAAACAAGTTCCTTTCAAAAAGTAAAAATTGTCCATATCATAATAGAAAATTAAAGGGCAAAGTAATAGCTACTATTGTTAATGGAAAGATTGTTTACAAAGATTAACAGGACATGAAAAGCAAAATTTTTAATGTTAAAAAAGAAATAATAGAAAATAAGAAAATCTCCTCTGATTGTTATAAAATGACATTTGCCTCAAAAGAAATAGCTGAGCAAGCAAGACCAGGGCAGTTTCTTCATATAAGATGTATAGAGAGTTACGACCCATTATTGAGGAGACCTATTAGTATTCATAGTTTAAAGGGTAATGTTGTTGGAATTCTTTATAAAATAATTGGAAGAGGGACAGGATTATTATCTAAAAAAATCTCTGGAGATTATATAGATGTTATAGGTCCATTAGGCAATGGTTTTGGTTACCAATCAGTTGCCAATCGCCAATTGCCAATTCTTGTTGGGGGAGGTATAGGAATTGCGCCGTTATATTTTCTTGCTCAGAGACTTGTTGAGAAGTGCTCGGATGTAACTGTCCTTATTGGCGCTGATACTAAATGCAACATTCTTTGCATAGATGAATTTAAAAAATTGGATTGCAGAGTTAAAATATCTACAGATGACGGAAGCACCGGAATAAACGGAACAGTCGTTGACTTATTAAAAAAGGAATTTGTTCCTGTAAATTCAAAATTAAAAGTATTTGCCTGTGGGCCCGTTCCCATGCTGAAACAGGTTAATCAACAGGTTTCCAAGTATAATGTTTCCTCTCAGGTCTCATTAGAAAGGCAAATGGCGTGTGGTGTTGGAGCATGTATGGGATGCACGATAAAAGGGCAAAGGGCAAAGGGCAAAGGGCAAAACAATTATAAGCGAGTTTGTAAAGATGGTCCTGTTTTTGATATAAAAGAGGTGGTTTGGGAGGAGATGTGAGTAAATTAAGTCTTGGCGTGGATATTGCCGGAATAAAAATGAGAAATCCAGTAATGACAGCTTCCGGGACATTTGGATATGGGCTGGAATATTCAAACCTGATAAATATAGAGGATTTTGGAGCAATTGTTACAAAGACTATAACACTGGAACCGAGAATTGGTAATCCTCAACCTAGAATTGTGGAGGTAACTGGTGGTATGCTGAATTCAATAGGACTTCAGAATCCAGGAGCTAAGGTTTTTATTGAAGAAAAACTGCCAAAGTTAAAAGAGTATGGGGTTCCGATCATAGCGAATATTTCAGGCAGCAAGAAGGCAGAGTTTGTCAAACTTGCTGATCTGTTGAGCAATATTGGATTATCAGGCCTGGAACTAAATATTTCCTGCCCAAATGTGGAACATGCAGGACTGTTTGCCCAAGACGCAGATACAACTTATAAACTTGTTAGAAAGGTAAGAAAGGCTACAAATTTGCCATTGATTGTTAAACTTACTCCTAATGTTACAGATGTTACACTAATTGCCGGAGCAGCAGAAGACGCAGGCGCAGATGCAGTATCTTTAATCAATACTCTGATAGGCATGAGTATTGATATTCAGACAAAAAAGCCTAAGCTGGCAAATGTCATTGGCGGGCTGTCAGGACCTGCTGTTAAACCGATAGCGCTAAGAATGGTTTATGAAGTATCTAAAAAAGTACGTATCCCAGTAATTGGGATGGGTGGAATAATGAGTTCAGACGATGCCATTGAATTTTTGCTTGCTGGAGCAAGCGCAGTTGCTATTGGTACAGCAAACTTTGTTAATCCCAATACTTGTTGTGAGATTATAGAAGGTATTAAGACCTATATGGGAAATAACAAGTTTAATAAAATATCAGATATCGTCGGGCGAGTTAATGTAAAAAAGTTGGAGAAATTAATTTACGCAAGATCAATTACTTACGTATGATTCTAAAGGAGAACTTAACAAAGTGTTAAAAGAAAAGGAATTAATATGATATTAACAAATGTAATAAAGGCGAAAATTCATAAAGCAATAATTACAAAAAAGGTGCTTGATTATAATGGCAGCATTGGTATAGACAAAGCGCTTCTTAGAGCAAGTGGGATGATACCTGGTGAAAGAGTGCAGGTTCTGAATTTCCAAAACGGTGCCAGACTTGAAACATACATTATAGAAGAGGAAGAGAATTCAGGAATAATTGCGCTTTACGGTCCTGCAGCAAGGCGTGGGGAAATTGGCAATGAATTATGTATTATTTCCTACGTTCTAATCACTAAAGACGAGATCCCAAATTTCAAAAGCAAGGTTGTATTCGTAGATAAGAACAACAAGATTGTTACAAATTAGTCCTCTTATATACATCACTCTTCTATTTATTGCAGGCATATTGCTTGAGACGTATCTACATATTCCTCTATTATATAAAGCAATATACATCTCTGTTCTTCTTTCGGGAGGAATAATCTGTCTTAGAAAGAAAAGGACTCCTCTGAAAGCATTCGGAGTCATGGGGATAATCCTTCTTTATTGCTTAACGATCCCAATTGGTATGATGTATACTGAAATCTACTCTTCTTTCTATCAGCCAAACATCCAGGGTAGAGACGTTGCAGACATTCAAATTAAAGGCATAATAATAAAAGACCCTGTAATCCGAAGATTCTATACTAATATCGTTATATCTCCTGAGCAAATTGAAGGGCTGCAAACCCCTAATGGATTAATTCTTGTTAGAGTGAGCTCTTGCAATCTCGAGTTTAAATATGGCGATAAGGTTCTGGTGTTTGGAAAACTTTCTCAGCCCTACTGGTCAGGGAATATAGGAACATTTAATTATAGAAAGTATCTGGAACGGCATCATATATATGGAGTAATGAAGATAAAGGATGCAGAGAATATAAAAATTGTTGCCAGAAATGAGGGGAATTTTATTATTGGCAAAGCGCTTGCTTTAAAGAACACGATAAAAATGATCAATAAACAAAGTTTACCGGATCCTCAGGCTGCAATGCTGAACGGGATTCTTCTTGGTATGCGAGAGGATATACCAAAACAGATTTTTGATATGTTCAGAAAGAGCGGCATAGTACATATTCTTGCAGTGTCAGGTCTTCATGTTGGCCTGATTCTTCTTATGTTCTGGGGATTTCTAAAATTATGCAGAATTCCCAAAAAGTCTGCTGCGCTTATCCTGATATTATTGGTTACTTTGTATTGCATGGTTACAGGTATGCGAGATCCGATATTCCGCACAACCATAATGGCTTTAGCAGTATTGACGGCTATTATAATTGATAGGGAACAGAATCTTTATATCAGCATGTCATTAGCATGTCTTGTGCTTCTGCTTATCAATCCATACAGCTTATTCAATGCCGGTTTTCAACTCTCTTTTATAGCTACATTGGGAATTATTTGCCTTGCTCCCATACTGATTGAGACAATGCCTCTTAAATTAAAGCTGCGTTTTTTATTTACTGCCTTTGCAGTGTCTCTATCAGCCCAGATAAGTGTTATGCCAATAGTCGCATATCACTTTAACTACCTATCCTTATGGAGCGTTTTTACTAATATTGTAATACTTCCAATTGTTGCCTGCATATTAGCGCTTGGATTCCTCGCATCTGTATTTGGAATGCTATGGATTAAACTTGCCTATATCTTTAGTATGCCAAATTGGATTCTGCTGACGATACTATTAAGACTAATAGAATTTTTCTCATCAATAAACTTCATGTATTTTGAGGTGCCAAAGCCGTACATTGCAGATATCATCGGATATTACACATTAATCGCATTTGCCTTATATGCGCTTTATAACAGCATGAAAAACAGGAAGATATTATATATCCTTACACTTGTTTTATTAGTTCTATTTTTATCTCCAAGAATAAAGCGCAGTTTCATTGAGGTTGTTTTTCCACATTCTCCAGATGGAGACGTAGTACTTATAAAGCTTCCCTGCGGACGAACTCAAAATAAAATCATACTTATAACAAGTGACAGCAATAAATTTAATAATGTTGAAAAAGTAATTCAGCCGCTTCTATGGACAAAACATATCTCAAAAATAGACTATCTGTTCCTGAATAGAGTAAGTGATGATCATCTGGGCACCATTGTTGATCTATCAAAGAACTTTGATATTAAACAAGTTCTGGATATTGCACAGTCCAAAAACTCGTTTACGTACAAGAACTTCCGCAGCTTCATTGAACATACCGGACTTACGTACAGAAATATCAAACATGAAGAATCAGTTTTTGCCCCGATAGATATCGGGACGGGAATTAGTTGTAAAATCTGCAATAGCAATCTCAAGCTTTGCATTTCGCCAAACATAGAGCTTTTAATCACACCTGACTGCATGCATACAATAAATATTAACGGCAGAAAAATCATGGTTTACCAACACCCGTCTCAAAAGTCTTCAAAACACAAGCTTTCTATCATACAAAAGAACATCAAAGAGAGAGATATCTATTCCACAGATACACATGGAACAATCTCAATAAAAGTAAAAAATAATAAGGTCAGGATACTATGTTCAAAAGAATGAACTTAACTCACCCTGACCCTCTCTTGGAAAGAGAGGGAAGATACTCGCCCTTCTCTTTGAAGAGAAGGGGCAGGGGATGAGTTAGAGGGAAAAAGAAAATGACAGGTAAAAATGGAAATTCCTATACTATCAAGTTAATAATTTTATTAGTTTTACTTTTAAGTCTCTTACCATGTCATAACTATATTGGAGAGAATAAGCCCAAGAGCATTTCCGTTAAAGATTATGATTCTATTTCCACATATTTTGGCCCAAAAGATGATCTAAGTGAGCAATTAATAAAATTGATAAACCTATCTGAGAAAAACATCTATGGCGCATTCTATAGTCTGAGGCTTCCCAAAGTTGCCTCTGCTTTGATAGATGCGAAAAACAGAGGAGTAAATGTGCGCTTGGTAATGGATAAAGGAAGAACAAATAGCCGCAGGTCCAAATATGCGCTGTTGAAAAAATATATCAGCATAAATACTATAAACCAGCCAAGGGGACTTATGCATAATAAATTTTGTGTATTCGATAATAAAGTTATATGGACAGGGTCTTATAACCCTACTTATAACGGCACATACTACAATAACAATAATGTAGTTGTTATAAACTCGGAAGTATTGGCAAAAGATTTTATAGGGGCATTCCACAGGATTTCCGGCTCTGAGAACGAAATAGACGATAGACGACGGACGACAGAGGAGGACATAGCAGTCTTCTTCTCAAAAAAAGATAATTGCAAACAGAAGATAATTCAGCTCTTAAATAGTGCTGAAACGAGTATCTGTTTTGCAAGTTTCATTTTTACAGATAAAGACATAGCAAAAGTTATTATATCCAAACATAACAAAGGTATAAAAATAACAGGTGTCATGGAAAAAGGCATGGATAGTTTCTGGAACATGTTTAGCTTCTTCCGTCATGTAGGCATTAATGTGAAATGGGACAGGAATTATTCTCATCGGATGCATCATAAAGTTTTTCTGATAGATAAAAGAATAATAATTACAGGCTCCTTTAATCCAACATTCAGCGCTCATAAAGTGAATTGGGAGAATATAATTGTTATACAAGACGTGGAATTAGCCGGACAGTTTATGGATGAGATAAAAAACCTTTGACAGAGCCAGTCCTGTGCCGTAGAATAAATGTCAGAGTAAAAGATTTGTTGAAAATTTGGGTGACTAAAAACGTAGGAAGAGCAGTGTTCGTAATTATAATCAAAAGGAGGATTGTCAATGGCAACAAAGGTTGGGATCAATGGATTTGGAAGAATTGGGAGACTGGTTTTAAAGGCTGGTTTAGGTTCAAATGAATTGGAATTTGTAGCGGTAAATGATCTGACGAACGCAAAAACATTAGCGCATCTTTTTAAATATGATTCCACTTTTGGAATATTTGACGGGACAGTGGAAGCTAAGGACGATGCGATAGTTATTAACGGCAAAGAAATAAAGGTTCTTGCTCAGAGAGACCCGGCGCAGCTGCCATGGAAAGAGTTGGGCGTGGACATTGTTATTGAATCAACAGGGATATTCAAAGACAAGGCGCAAGCAAGTGCCCACATTCAGGCTGGAGCAAAGAAGGTAATTATATCCGCTCCTGCAAAGAATGAAGATATAACAATTGTATTGGGAGTAAATGAGGATAAATACGAACCTTCTTCACATCATGTTATTTCAAACGCTTCCTGCACTACGAACTGTCTGGCTCCGGTTGCAAAGGTTTTACTGGATAATTTTGGCATAACAAAGGGGCTGATGACAACAATTCATTCATATACAAACGATCAGGTTATACTTGATTTTCCAAACAAGGATTTAAGAAGAGCAAGATCCGCAGCTGTATCAATGATTCCAACCACAACAGGAGCTGCAAAAGCTGTTGCTCTTGTCCTGCCGAAATTAAAAGGCAAAGTGGACGGGATGGCTATCAGAGTTCCGACTCCAAATGTATCTCTGGTTGACCTTGTTGTGAATACAGAAAAAAACACAAGCGCAGAAGAAGTAAATGCGGCTTTGAAGAATGCGGCGGAAAACGAGTTAAGCAAATATCTGCAATACTGCGATGAGCCTTTAGTATCAAAGGATTTTAACGGAAACAGTAAATCCTCAATTGTAGACGCATTATGCACAAAGGTTATAGAAGGCAATATGGTTAAGGTTCTTGCGTGGTATGACAATGAATGGGGATATTCAAGCAGGGTTGTTGATCTGGCTGAGTATATAATTTCAAAACAGTAGAAAAATATGAATAAATTGTCTTTAAAAGATATAGAGGTCAAAGATAAGAAAGTTTTAATGAGAGTTGACTTCAATGTTCCTCTGGATGGTAACTGTAATATAACAGATGACACTCGCATAAAAGCAGCTTTACCGAGTATTAAATATTTAATAGAAAAAGGCGCAAAGTTAATACTTGTTTCTCATTTATGCCGTCCAAAAGGGAACGTAATTGAGAAAATGAGATTAACGCCAGCAGGCACAAGACTTGGGGAATTATTAGGTATAAAGGTTGCCAAACTGAATGATTGCGTTGGTTCTGAGGTTGAAAAAGAAGCAGATAAGTTGAAAAGCGGCGAAGTATTGCTTCTTGAAAATGCGCGCTTTCATAAAGAAGAAGAAAAGAATGATGCAAACTTCTCCCGGTCTATGGCAAAGCTGGCAGATATTTATGTTAACGATGCTTTTGGAACTGCTCACCGCGCGCATGCCTCAACAGTCGGAATAGCAATGTTCATTAACAAGGTCGCATGTGGATTTCTGATGGAAAAAGAGATAAAAGCTTTAAACAAGTTAACAGAGAATCCGGAGAAGCCTTTTACTCTTATTATGGGCGGTGCCAAACTTGCTGATAAAATACCTGTTATGGAAAGTCTTATTGACAAAATAGATACTTTGCTACTCGGAGGTGGGGTAGCATACACTTTTTGCAAGGCAAAAAACTGGACAATCGGCGATTCTCTTGTAGATGAAGCGTGTGTGGACTTGGCAAAAGAAATAATAACGAAGATGCGTAAGAAGCGCGTGGAATTGCACACTCCTTTAGACCATGTAATAGCTCAGGAAATCTCTGAGAACGCGCAAACAATAACAACTGAAAGAGGAGCTGTTCCAGCAGGCTGGAAAGGGGTTGACATAGGACCTCAGGCAATAGAAGAGTATGAAACTGAGATCAGCCTTTCAAAGACTGTCTTTTGGAATGGCCCGGTTGGTGTCTTTGAGATAGATAAATTTGCAAAGGGCTCTATTGCTATTGCCAAAGCGCTTGCCAACAACACAGATGCGTATACTGTGGTTGGAGGAGGAGATTCCATAGCAGCGGTAAATAAGGCAGGTGTTGCTGATAAGATCAGTCATATATCTACCGGCGGCGGAGCATCCCTTGAATATCTGGCAGGCATTGAATTGCCGGGTATTGCTGCATTAACGGATAAATAATTTTATGTTTACGTTTATAAGTATAATCCATATTATAGCTTGCATAAGTTTGATTTTAATTGTTCTCCTTCAGGTAGGAAAAGGAGCGGATCTTGCCAGTATGTTTGGTGGAGCAGGCACTCAATCTCTATTCGGAACAAGTTCTGAGACATTTATGACAAAACTTACCACAGCAATGGCTGTAATCTTTGTTCTCACGTCCATCTCCCTGAGTTTTATGTGGGTTTCTCATTACAGCGGTACTTCCATAATGAAAAAGGAAGGCATAAAGCAGATAGAAGCCGAAGCTGTAAAAGAAGAAGTGTCTGATGGAGAGACAGAGAAATAACATATTACCGCTTCTTGCGGTATTTTTTTTATTTATAAATACACACTCAATCTCCGGCGAAACTGCATATGGCGACGCGATAGTTGCAGGCTCAATAGGTGATGCCTCAACACTCGTTCCAATACTGGCTTCAGACAGCGCTTCTCAGGATATTGTGGGACTGGTATTTAATGGACTTCTTAAGTACGATAAGAACATAAAACTGGTTGGGGATCTGGCTGAATCATGGGAAGTCTCTTCTGATAAACTCACTATTACATTTCATTTGCGAAAAAACGTTAGATGGCATGATGGTTTCCCATTTACAGCTTCTGATGTGATGTTTACATATAAAAAGCTTACAGACCCGGATGTTCCCACTCCGTATAGCGGCGACTTTGAACGAATAAAAAAAGCGGAAATTGTTGATCCTTATACATTCAGGGTAACCTACAAAGAGCCATTCTCTCCAGCCCTTTCCAGCTGGGGAATGTGGATTATGCCTGAGCATCTTCTAAAAGATAAGGATTTGATCAAATGCAGTTTTGCGCGGCATCCAATAGGAACAGGACCATATAAGTTTAAAGAATGGAAAACAGGACAGAGAATTATTCTTGAGGCAAACAACGACTATTTTGAAGGCAGACCATATATAGACAAGTATGTTTTTCAGATAATCCCAGACGATGCTACAATGTTTCTTGAACTTAGCGCTGGGAATGTTGATTGGATGGGGCTTAATCCTGTTCAATATACTTATCAGACTAATAGAAAACGGTTTAAAACAGGTTTCAATAAATATAAATATTCAAGCTTTGGTTATACATATCTGGGTTATAACCTTAAAAACCCGTTATTTAAAAACAAACTTGTTAGACAGGCTTTAACATACGCAATCAACAAGCCTGCGATCATTAAGGGAGTTTTATTAGGCTTAGGAGATATCTCAACAGGTCCCTTTTCTCCCAAATCATGGGCATACAACAAACATGTGAGAAGATACCCATATAATCCGCTAAAGGCAAAAGAGATGCTGAAATTATGCGGGTGGAAGGACAATGATGGAGACGGCTGGATTGATAAGGATGGAAAAAAGTTTGAATTTGAAATTATAACAAATCAGGGTAAGGAGCAGAGAAAGAAATGCGCAGAAATTATACAGCAGAATCTCAAACTTGTTGGTATTAAGGTGAATATAAGAATAATTGAATGGGCGTCTTTCATAAATGAATTTATTTACAAAAGAAGGTTTGAAGCTGTTCTGCTCGGATGGGGCCTTGGCATGGATCCTGACTGCTACGGTATCTGGCATTCATCCAAAACAAAAGAGAGAGAATTCAACTTTATTTCTTACAGTAATCCGGAGGTAGACAAGCTCCTTGAAGATGGAAGAAAGGAATTTGAATACGACAAAAGAAAACATATCTATCATAGAATTCACGAGATTATAGCCGAAGACCAGCCTTGTACGTTTTTATACGTGCCTGATTCGCTTCCTGTTGTTCACGCGCGTTTTAAAGGTATAGAAGCCTCTCCAATCGGAATAGGCTATAATTTTATAAAATGGTATGTGCCGAAGCAGCTTCAGAAGTATACACAATAAACTTGTTCTTATCTTGGCATATCCACACTTCTATTTTATGATAGCACCTTAACTCTTTGCGTATCAAGCTGTTAGCTGTTATAGTTTAGTTATCAAAAGTTGATCTTTTCAACAATTACTATCATTACAGAGACCTCATTGAAGAACTTACTGACATAAACGTCCAATTGATTAAAAAAGTTAATCTCTTTTGTCGAATGTCAAGATTTGTTCCCCTGATGCTGCTATTTCAAATGTTCTTTTTTGCTCAGCTATCCTTATTTCGAGTTTAAACGGTTTCTTGCATTTTGTTCTGATTTTTGAAAATTCCTGAGCACTTGTCCTTGATTCACAAATAAGGTCTATTGTATCAGCACCAAAATGTAAATTCTTGATACCGTGCCTGCCTAAAAGACCTATACTCCAAATAATCTTATTTTCATTAGCATTAAGTTGGATGCCTATTACGTGCTCAATAAGCATAGCAATTGGTCCTAGCCCTGTCCAGCCTACAAAATTAGGTCGCGAAAATCTTCCTTTTTTATTTGTGCCTGGATTGAGATACTCTGAAGAATAGCATTCCCATAATGTTGACGGTTTATATTCTTTCCAAACCCGGCAGATATTATTCATATGATTCATGCTTATTTCTCTGGCTAAAGAATTTCCTCCGGCCTTCTCTAATCCTTTCACTACCATATATGTTGTAGGCGCCCAAACAGAACCCAGCCAATATCCACCCATGGGATCAAAATTCGGGTCATCATAAGATAGTGTCGGAACCCTATGAGGCCGGTTAAATTCATTCTTATCCACAAGATGCTCTATCAAACGGTCAACCTGTTTTAAATCAGCCACGCCGGCAATAATCGGCCAAAAGGATGCTATGGTTTTGTGGTTCAGTTTATTTGGAAAATCCTCAAATATATCATAATAGAACCCTGTCTTTTCATCCCACATTAGGTTATTAATTGCTGTCTTTAGTTCTGAAAACTCTCTCTTAAAAAAAGTTTCTTTTTCATTATCCTTCAGTAGGTTAGATATTTTAAAAAGACATCTGGCGCTTAATGCCTGCTGAGAGGAAAAATCAATATGACATAATCCTCCTGCCCCATCTGATTTCTTCATTACACCTCTGGGGGCATTATCCATACCGCTTGCACCGGTATTTTCAAACCAATAAAGTCCATTATCACGACGGCGATTTTGTTTGAGCCAATTATAATATTTTACCAGTATCGGAAAAACACGTTGAAGACGACTTGAATCGTTTGTCGTTTTAAAATACTCCCATTCTGCCCAGGCATACAGCGGCGGATTCACAAGCTCTCCATAAGCAGGTTGTTCTGTTGTAATAATGTAAGCCATGCTTATATATCCGTCTTCACGCTGTAACCGGTAAAGGTTATCCAAATTGTTCATACCCGGGTAAAGAGAAGAAGCAAATTTAGTAAACATGGTCATAAAACATGAATCCCACTGCCATATGTTGCCTTGTCCAGGCATACAGGACATTTGAGACTGCCAGCCTTCTTTCTCAATAATCTCGATATTCTTCCAACTTAACTCCCAGGCATAATAATAAAGGTCTATCCAATCCGGATATTCATCAAGTACAGGACCCGGTAAAAATTCACGTGGAAATGGTTCTGTATTCATTAATATTTCCCAATCTCTTTTGCAAATGCAATTATCTGCCGAAAATCCTCCATGCTGACACTTGATGGCACTGAATGGTCAGTAGAAAAGATATACCCACCATGTTTCTTCATCATTGGAACAACACGCTTTATCTCTGACTTTATCTTATCCGGGCAATCCCATAACACTGCGTTAATTCCACCGTGAAAAACCAAGTCGTTCCCATACGTTGTCTTTAAGTGAACCGGATCCATACCAGCCTTCACTTCCAATGGATTAAGAGCATCAATGCCAATTTCAATGAGTTCAGGTATGAACGGATTGACGTCTCCGCAGGAGTGCAGATGAGCTTTTGCTCCCTTAGCGTGCGCCCAATCAACCGCACGCTTATGAAATGGCTTTAGGAGGCTTCTGTACATATCTACAGAGAAAAACTGATTCTGTTTGTAGCCCATGTCGTCTGGCCAGCGGACACTATCAAATTCATAACCAGCCTTCCAAACCATGTCTAGCAGTGCAAGATTTACCTCTAATAGGTGGAAAAACATATCCATACACCATTCAGG
>JAGMBN010000022.1 GCA_023129655.1 bacterium
AAAGATAATATTACAATATTTGCCACTGACTTAGAGATAGGGATGAAATATACTGTTAAATGCAATGTAATAAAAGAAGGCATTATAACCCTGCCGGCAAGACACTTAACTAATATAGTAAAGGAATTACCTGAAGGGGAAATAGAGATTGTAGAGGAAAAAAATATAATTAATATAAAAAGCGGTAAGATATTATTTAGAATTAACAGTCTTAAAAAAGACGAATTTCCTAAATTTCCGAGCTCACCAAAAAAACAAAGTATTAATATAAATACAAGTGTCATTAAGGATATGATAAATAAGACAGCATTTGCTATGTCACATGATGAAGTAAGGTATGTATTAAATGGAGTTTGTTTAGAAATAGAGAAAGGAGGGGATAAGAATAAAACTTTATTAAAAGCTGTAGCTACAGATGGAAAAAGGTTGGCATATATCTTTAATAGTGTAAATGCCCCTGATAATTACACAAAAAAGGTAATAATTCCATCAAAAACAATAAATGAAATATCAAGAATTATAGACGAATGGGAAAATATTAAGATTATAATAGGAGAAAAACAGATTAATTTTGAAACAGATAATATTATAATAACGTCCAGGCTAATAGAAGGGCATTTTCCTGATTATAATCAGATATTACCAAAGAAATATAAAGAGAGGGTTAAATTAAATACTGAACAATTTCTTACGTCAGTAAAGAGAGTTGCTCTTTTAATAAATGATAAGACCAATTATATAAAATTAAATCTTAAGAAAGACGTTATGCTCTTATCAATAGAAACACCTGAAGTAGGCCAGGCGCAAGAAGAAATAGAAATAGATTATAAAGGGGAAGAGCTAATAATGGCATTTAATCCTAATTATATAATGGATATTTTAAAGAATATTAGAGATGATGAAATTTACTTTGATTTCATAGATACGGAAAATCCAGGGGTTATCAGGCAGGCAAATTTAGACAACTATTTGTGTGTAATAATGCCGATAAAAGTCTAGTGACAAGGTATACTAAACCTGAACATATAAAAAATATTATTAATAATGTAATATCTAAAATAAAAGAAAAAGGAAGTAGGAATAAAAAAGGGAAAATAGAAGAATATATAAAGAAAATTTTAGGGGAAGAAGGTAGGGAGCATATAGAGGTACGCGGATTAAAGAAGGGAAGTTTATATATAAGCGTTGATAACTCAGCATGGCTTCAGGAATTGAGCTTAATGAAACAGGATTTAGTGAATAGTATTAATGTGAAATTTAAAGAGGATCTTGTGAAGGAGATAAAGATTAGACTTGGCAAAAAGTAAAAAGTTCGATGAAAAATTTTTAAAAGTGGTAGAATGAAAATAAGGGATGTTGTTAAGACTATAAGGAGGGATGGTTGGTTCATTGTTGGCACTAAAGGAGGTCATAGACAATTTAAACATCCGTTCAAACATGGTAGAGTTACTGTAGCCGGTCATCCAAATGATGATCTTGCTCTTGGAACATTAAATAGTATATGGAAACAAGCGCAAATTAAAAGGGAGAAGAGATGAGAAGATTTTTAATCGTTATTGAAAAACGCGAAAATAATTACTCTGCATATTCACCTGACCTATTAGGATGTATTGCTACTGGAAAGACAAGGGAAGAAACAGAAAAAAATATGCACGAAGCAATACAATTTCATTTGGAGGGATTAAGAGAAGATAGTCTGCCTATTCCAAAACAAACCTCTTTTGCTGAATATGTAGCGGTATAGAAAAATGGGGTCATTCTCCGACTTGATCGGAGAATGACAAGCGAGATTGCTTCGCTGACACTCGCAATGACAGAAGTGATATTTTGAACAAAGCTAAGAGAATTTAGATGAGAAATCAGCAAATAAGTTTGAAAGAAGTAAAAACAATAGAGAACAAAATACTTTTGTTTAGAGGGAAGAAAGTAATGCTTGATAGAGATTTGGCTACTCTTTATAGAGTCGAAACAGGACAATTAAAAAGAGCTGTACGAAGAAACATTAATCGCTTCCCTGATGATTTTATGTTTGAATTAACGAAAAAAGAATTTGAAAATTGGAGATGCCAATTTGGCATCTCAAGTTGGGGAGGACAACGTTATATCCCCTATGTCTTCACAGAACAAGGCGTCGCTATGCTCTCAAGTGTATTAAATAGTGAGCGAGCTATAATGGTCAACATTCAAATTATGAGAACATTTACGAAGCTCAGGGAAATACTTGCAACCCATAAAGACCTACAGCTAAAAATCGAAACATTAGAAGGGAAATATAAACAGCATAATCAGAAGTTTAAAATTGTCTTTGAAGCTATAAGACAGTTATTAGAACCACCACCAGTGCCAGAGAAACCCAAAAAAAGAATTGGTTTTGTGGGATGGGATGGGAAGCAAAAAAACTAGAACAAAAAGCGTTGTAATAAGAATTTTACTATAAAAGAATTAGATCAGATAAGGGAATTTGGTAAATGGTTAAAAGAGCAGATTTAGAAAAAGCCAGGTCATTCTTGAAAGATCTTAAAAAAATAGGTATGGCGATAGAAGCTTTATATCTTTATGGCTCACGGGCAAAAGGGACAAACAGGGCAGATAGCGACTTAGATATAGCAGTTATCTCTAAGGATTTTTCAGGAGACTCAATCCGAGATATTAAGATGATATTCCCTGTTATTAAAAAAGCGGACGAAGCTATTGAAGTAACCAGGTTCCGGCCGGAAGATTTTAGAGATGAACATCCTTTGGCATGGGAGATAAAACAAGGAGGAATAAGAATATTTTAGAAGGAGAAGACTTAATGGTTAAGACAAGAAAAGATAAATATGACGCACAAGAAATTCAGGTTTTAGAGGGACTGGAAGCTGTTAGGAAACGTCCAAGTATGTATATTGGAGATACTGGGGCAAGAGGATTGCATCATTTAGTGTATGAGGTTGTTGACAATAGCATAGATGAATCACTTGTGGGTTATTGTAAAACAATAGATGTTATTGTTCATGTGGATAACAGCGTTACAGTGATAGATGATGGACGGGGAATCCCTGTTGATATTCATGCTGAGTATAAGAAGCCGGGCGTAGAAGTGGTAATGACAATGCTTCATGCAGGTGGGAAGTTTGATCATAAAGCGTATCAGGTTTCAGGGGGACTGCACGGAGTAGGCGTATCTGTTGTTAATGCCCTTTCAGAATGGCTGCTGGTAGAGGTTAAGAGAGACGGGGAAATACATGAGCAGAAGTTTAAAATCGGCGATCCGGTCAGTTCTTTGGAAGTTATAGGGAAAACGAAGAATACAGGAACAAGAGTTACGTTCAAGCCGGATATTAATATATTTAAAGATATTAATTTTGATTTTGATATATTGTCAAATAGATTAAGAGAGCTTGCTTTCCTGAACAGCGGCATAAAGATAAGCATAATAGATGAGAAAGAGGATAAAAAGCATGTCTTCCAATATGAGGGAGGTCTTGTCTCTTTTGTAAAGTATCTTAATGAAAACAAAACAGCTCTTCACGAAAACCCCATATATTTTTCTAAAGAGAGAGAGAGTATTAAAGTAGAAGTTGCAATGCAGTATAACGATTCCTATGTGGAAAATATATTTGCGTTTGCCAATAGCATAAATACTCAAGAGGGAGGAACTCATCTGGCTGGATTCAGGTCTGCTTTAACCAGAGTAGTAAATGATTATGCCCGTAAATCGGGAATTTTAAAAGAGAATGTTTCTCTGTCCGGCAATGATGTAAGAGAGGGATTAGTGGCTGTTATAAGTGTGAAATTACCTGAGCCGCAGTTTGAGGGACAAACAAAAACAAAACTTGGCAATGCAGAGGTCAGAGGCATAATGGACTCTGTGGTAAGCGAGGAGGTTAAGAACTTTCTGGAAGAGAATCCTGCGATAGCGAGAAGGATTTTGGAAAAGTCTGTTCTTGCTGCGCAGGCAAGAGATGCTGCGAGAAAAGCAAGAGAGTTAACTCGCAGAAAGGGAGCGCTTGATTCTTTAGCGCTTCCGGGGAAACTGGCAGATTGTTCAGAGAAATCACCTGCGCTTTGTGAAATATATATAGTTGAAGGGGATTCTGCAGGCGGTTCTGCAAAACAGGGCAGAGACAGGGTTTTTCAGGCAATATTGCCATTAAAGGGGAAGATTTTAAATGTAGAAAAAGCAAGACTGGACAAGATATTAAATAATGATGAAATAAGAACCCTTATTACAGCTATCGGCACAGGAATTGGAGAGGAAGATTTCAATATAGAGAAAGCGAGATATCACAAAATAATAATTATGACAGATGCTGATATAGATGGAGCGCATATCAGGACACTTTTACTTACCTTCTTTTACAGACAGATGACAGCGCTATTAGAGAAGGGATATATTTATATTGCGCAGCCTCCATTATACAAAGTTAAAAGGGGAAAGGCAGAACAATATCTTAAAAGCGACAAAGCTTTTAATGACTTTATACTCTCTTCAGGTTTGAAGGATGTAAAAGTAACAATTCTTAAAGAGCAAAGAAAGCTCACGGATATGCAGCTAAAAGCAATAGTGAGCGATCTTACACAGCTTGAGAATTTAATAAAAGTGGTTGAACGCAGAGGAATAAGTTTTGCGGATTATCTTAAATTAAGAGATAAGAATACGGATGGTTTTCCGAAATACAGGGTGCGTACAGCTAAGGGGTTTCAGTATTTTTACACAGATAAGGAATTAGCGGTTCTGGAGGAGAAGCAGAATGAGACACAAAAACAGCTTGATATATTTGAGAGCGCAGAGTCAGCGACTACGTCCACAACCACTGAGATTACTGAGTTTGCAGAATACAGGCAGATTGGCGGTATATTAAAGAGAATAGAACAGAAAGGCATAAGCGCAGATACTCTTCTTCCTGAACAGGAAATTCCTGTTCAGGAAATTCCTGAAAGCGAGAAGAAAAAGGCGATATATAAAATTAGTGCAGGAGAGAAAGAATCTGAAATAAATAGCGGTTATGAGATCCTGGACAGGATAAGGACATTGGGCAAAAAGGGCTTGACTATACAGCGTTATAAAGGACTTGGAGAAATGAACCCGTCACAGCTGTGGGAAACAACCATGGATCCTAAAGAGCGTACGCTTTTAAAAGTGGCTATGGAAGATGCTATAGAAGCAGACAGGATATTTACAATATTAATGGGTGATCAAGTGGAACCAAGAAGGAAGTTTATTCAGGAACACGCATTGGAAGTAAGCAACCTGGATGTTTAGAGATATAGAGATATAGAGATATTATGAAAAAATCATGGGATGGAAGATTTAGAAAAACTTTGAATCCGTTTATTGAAGAGTTCTCATCCTCAATAGATATTGATGTAAAGCTGGCAGAATACGATATTCAAGGCAGTATTGCCCACATTAAAATGCTTGGCAAGGTTAATGTAATCTCCAAGAACGACACAAAAAAAATACTTCACGGACTGGAAGAAATTCTTCAGGAAGCCTCTAAAGGAAAGTTAAAATATACGTCCACAGATGAAGATATACATATGGCAATTGAGCGCATGCTTGTGGGAAAAATAGGGAAGGTTGGCAATAAACTTCACACAGCAAGGTCAAGAAATGACCAGATTGCGCTTGACGAAAGGTTATATCTGCGTGATGAAATAGCAGAAGTCTCTAAACTCATTAAAAAGCTTCAGAGAGTAATTATTAGTATAGCCCAGAAAAATATTGATGTTGTTATGCCAGGACTCACTCATATGCAGCATGCGCAGCCGGTTCTTTTTTCGCATTATTTAATGGCTTACTTTAATATGCTGGACAGGGATAGGGCTAGGCTCAAAGATTGTCTTAAAAGAGTAAACATTATGCCTCTGGGCGCAGGCGCAATTGCAGGGACTTCGTTCCCCGTTGATCGTGAATACGTGGCTAAGCTGTTAGGTTTCTCCACCATTACAGAAAACAGCATAGATACAGTTAGTGACAGAGATTTTATTCTGGAATTTGTTTCCTGCTCTGCCATTCTCATGATGCATCTTTCAAGACTATGTGAAGATATTGTCATCTATTCTTCGGAAGAGTTTGGGTATGTAGAATTGGATGATAGTATTTGTACAGGAAGCAGTATGATGCCTCAAAAGAAGAACCCTGATGTTGCTGAACTGATAAGAGGGAAAACCGCAAGAGTGTATGGATCGCTTATGACGCTTTTTACGTTAATGAAAGCGCTGCCTCTATCATATAACAGAGACATGCAGGAAGATAAGCCGGCTCTGTTTGATGCTGTTGAAACAGTCAAGATATGTCTGAAAGCAGGGGCAAAGCTTTTAGAGAACATAAAACTTAACAGGAAGAGATTAGAGAATATTTTGACTAAGGACTTTTCATGCGCGACAGAAATAGCTGATTATCTTGTAAGACAGGGCATGGCTTTTAGGGATGCGCATAAATTGGTTGGCAGGATAGTCAGGTACTGTATAGATAACAAAAAACATTTACGAGATCTTACCTGTTCAGAATTCAAGAGCTTTTCAAGCTTGTTTTTAAACGATGTAGTAGCTTTCACCTCACCCAATTCCTCAGTAAAATCCAAGTCCTCTCCTGGCGGCACATGCCTGAAAAACGTAAAAGCCCAGATAGAAAAAGCAAAGAATTCGCTTAAATAGGATATGGAATCTAAGTAATGAGTAAAATATGGGTAAACAAAACAAATTCCCTTAAAGACGCAGAAAAGTTTGACAATGACTATTATTTCAATATGACTGCCTCAAAAAGGTTGGAGACAATGCAGCTATTAAGAGCAATATTACACAAAAAAAGTCAATATCGTCTATGGCGATATATAATCAACAACTTTCGCAACTCTACACACAAAAAATTCATGGATACATTCGAGGTCTGTATTAAGAATAGGTCGGACAAGAGTATCAGGAGGCTGGAAAGGACACTCGTAATCTTGATGTAGGTTGTTATAATTATGTTTTTTCAGATGATAATTAGTCCGAAGAAATATGTGAGATATTACATCAAAAATATGGATGGTCAATTGAGGAGCTTAAAACCAATTGGTATTCTTGGACAAGTGGCAGTTCAAAAGCTCGCTCTGTGCTCGGATACAGACCGCAGGTAAATGTTTTGGATTGGTTAAGAGATAAAATCTAAGCTACTCTCCATAAACGTAAGACCTCAGTAAAGCACGTCATTATATCTCTTCTTCCCGAGGGTGGGTCATGATATTCCTGTTCATTTCCAGAAAGTTAGAAAGTCTTACTTGACATATTTTACCACTTGTGCTACTTTATTTTTCAGGAGGTGAAAGAACATGATTCTTGCTAAGTTAAAGGCGAAAAACCAGATTACACTGCCTAAGAAAATAATCAACTGTTTTAAGTTCAGAAAGGACGAGCTCTTTCAGGTAGAAGCAGAAGATAATTATATTAAGCTTATTCCTGTAGAGATTGAAGCTCGCTATAGTCCGGGAGAGCTTGAAAGCATCGATAACATAGTGAAGCAGGAGAAGTCTAAGTCAAAGACACTTAATGCCGGCAAAAAATTTGCTAACTATATTGCTAAAATTACACAATGAAGTTAATTAAAGTATTACCCTCTTTTGAGCGTTCAGTAAAAAGACTAAATTTCGAAGATAAAAAAAGATTGGCTAAGAGTTTAGAATTATTTAATAATTTTCTTTTGACTGCTCAAATTCCCTCTGGCTTATGTTTAAAAAAGATAGACAAAGATAAGTATGAATTTAGGGTTGATATTCGACTTCGGGTAATTGTGAAACAAGAAAAAGATACGTTTTATTTGGTATTAGCAGGTAGCCATGATAAAATCAGGCAGTATCTACGACGATTCAGAAATAAATAAGAGACATATTTGCGACAAATGAAAATTTTTTCCGTACAAGACAGTATACTTATTGTTGTTGATATTCAGGAAAGGATTATTTCTAAAATATCCAACAAGCAGACCGTTATTAGAAATATTGTTACATTAATAAAATCTGCCAGAATACTTAATATCCCGATTATAGTAACCGAACAATATCCAAAGGGATTAGGCTCAACCATTCCTGAAATAAAAGATTTAATAATTCCATGGCAGCCAATAGACAAGATATGTTTTAGCTGTTTTGGCAATAACGATTTTTCAAGAAAACTGAAAGAGGGAAAAAGAGACAACTTAATATTGTGCGGTATAGAATCCCACGTTTGCATAACACAAACAGCATTAGACGGACTAAAATCAAACTATTCTGTTTTCTTTATTAAAGACGCTATATCATCCAGAACTATAAACAATAGAGAAACCGGTTTTGAGAGAATGGCTCAAGCCGGCGCAATTCCCGTTTCTACAGAGATGGCAGTGTTTGAATTATTAAGAGAAGCAGGAACAGACAAATTTAAACAAATAGCTAGTATGATAAGGTAAAGCAACAAAGAATTCTGATTAAGTAATGATAAAAGACATAATTTTCGGCACAGTTGGTGGGCTCGGGTTGTTTCTCTATGGCATTCACATAATGAGTGACGCTCTCCAGAAAGCAGCTGGAGATAAGATGAGAAAAATACTGGGCATAATAACAAATAAGGCTTTTTTCGGCTTACTGGCCGGCGCGGGAATTACCAGTATTATTCAGTCAAGCAGCGCAACAACAGTTATGGTAATAGGGTTTGTTAATGCAGGCCTTATGACATTAAAACAGGCTGTTGGCGTTATATTCGGAGCGAATATAGGCACAACTATTACTGCCCAGCTTATTGCTTTTAAAATAACTCATTATGTGCTTCCTATTATTGGAATAGGATTTGCATTACAGTTTTTCTCTAAGAAGCGCGCGCAAAAACAAATTGGTGTGGTTATATTAGGATTCGGTCTCCTGCTTCTTGGTTTAAGCATTATGACAGATACTGTGCGGTTCTTGCGCGGCAGTCAAGCTGTAAAAGATATTTTTGTTAATTTCAGCAGCACACCTATTTTGGGAGTGCTTGCCGGGATGATTGTAACTGTGGTTGTTCAGAGCAGTAGCGCAACAGTTGGCATTACCATGGCGCTTGGCATGGGAGGGCTTATTGATATAAACGCAGCGATTCCATTATTGCTTGGAGATAATATTGGAACGTGCGTAACCGGGATGTTGGCAAGCATTGGAACAAACGTTGGCGCGCGGCGCGCTGCTGTAGCTCATGTCCTGTTTAATGTAATCGGGACAGCGATAGTTTTAATGCTTTTACCTGTATATAAAACCCTGATTATCCACACAGCAGGCAGTATTGGAAGACAGATTGCCAATGCGCATACCCTATTTAATGTTATTAATGCTCTATTGTTTTTGCCTTTTACAGGGGCATATGCCAGATTAATAGAGAAGATTGTGCCGGGGAAGGACAGCTCTCTTGATTATGCGCCAAAATTTCTGGAACCGCACCTGTTGAATACTCCGTCCATAGCAATAGAGCAGGCGCGAAAAGAGCTTGTGAGAATGACTGAGATGGTTAAGACAATGGTTGATAAAGCAATGGATGGGTTCTTCAAAAAGGATATTGATATGATGCATGATGCTATAAAAAAAGAAGACGCTGTTGACAATCTGCAGAGTTCAATAACCCATTATCTTGTTGAGCTTTCTGAAAAGAGCTTGAGTTCGGAGATGGCAGAAAAGATACCAGCGCTTCTTCATTCAGTTAATGATATAGAACGCGTAGGGGACATCACTGAAAACCTCGTAGAACTTGGAGAAAGAGCGATTGAGAAAAAACTTCTGTTCAGTGATAAAGCAATTAAGGAATTAAGAGAGATGTATTCACAAGTTACAGCAATGCTGGAGGACACAATCAAGGCGCTGGAGTTAAATGATGTTGCAATCGCCCGCAAGGTCTGGGGCAGGGAAAAAAAGATAAATGAATTAACAGAGACATTTGGAAATAATCATACATCCAGATTGAGAAATAGAGCATGCAATATAGTTTCAGGAATTGTTTTTCTTGATCTTCTGAGCAACTTTGAAAAGATAGGCGATCATCTGAACAATGTTGCAGACGCTGTTATTGGCGGTCTTCAGTGGGATAGCAGCACCCCTAGATAACTTTAGGTACTCTGAAGAAATTATCTTTTTTATCAGGTGCATTCTGAAGGGCATTGTCAACTGGGATGGAAGGCGTTACAGAATCTTCTCTGAACACGTTCTGCATTTCTACTACATGAGACGTAGGCTTTATATGAGTTGTGTCAAGCTGGTTAAGTTTGTCCATGTATCCGAGGATTTTGTTTAACTGTTCAGCATGCGCTTCTTTTTCTGTTTCTGATAATTTCAATCTTGCAAGTTTTGCTGCATACTCAACGTCTTTTTTTGATATCTTTGGCATAATTATTTATCCTCATCGCTTTCAAGCTCTGTGTTCCAATATGCTGTGTCAATAAAATGCCTCCAGCTTTCATGATGCATAGTTTTTATATTAAAGTGCGCAAGATACTGCCACCTGGGTTCTTTTGGAGCCTGAATCAGTTTCATTCCAGCCTGGTGCGGAGTTCTTCCTCCTTTGTGGAGATTGCAGTTCATGCAGGAACAAACTACATTTGTCCACACGCTTTTCCCTCCAAGCACTTTAGGAATTATATGGTCTATATTGAGTTCTGCGATATCAAACTTTTGGCCGCAATACTGACATATGTTTTTGTCCCTTTGGTGAATATTTTTTCTATTGAATTTTATAGATGAGCGAGGCAGTTTATCGTAGAGCAGCAGAAGTATGACTTTTGGAATTCTTATTGTAAAGGAAATGGTGCGAACAACCTCTTCTCGCTTTTCAAAAGCGGCTGACAGATCCTTCCAATCTTCAAAATTAAAGGCGCTGAACTTTCCCTCTTCAACATCAATTACCTGAGCCTGGCCTGTATAAAGCAAAGAGAAAGCTCTCCTTGCCGTACATATGTTTACAGCCTGCCACAATCTGTTTAATACCAGTACGTTTGCATCTAACATTTTTCACACCTATATATTTTAAATTATTATACCTTATGATGAGAAAATTGACAAATGCATAGAAAAAGTATTAAAATTAATTAGTATGGTAGACACAGGACTAAAATTAGAGATGAAGTTCAGAGCATATGGCTTATCAGATTTAGGCAGGGTGCGCAAGCTGAATGAGGATAGTTTTCTGGTCAGTGATGATCTGAAGCTTTATCTTGTAGCTGACGGCATGGGTGGGCATGCGGCAGGCGATGTGGCAAGCCGCAAATCTATTGAATTAATAAAGGCCTTTATTGAACGCACAGCCAAAGACAATGATATTACATGGCCATTTGAGATGAACCCGGAACTAGCGCCAGAGGCTAATAAGCTCATTGCAGCAGTGCAGATAGCTAATAAGAAAATATATGAGATGTCATTTTCTAACCCTGAACTTAAAGGAATGGGAACAACTATAGCAGGGTTATTCATTGCTGAGGCAAAAGTGTATATTGTGCATGTAGGCGACAGCAGGGTGTATTTAATGAGAAACGGAAGGCTGAAGCAGATTACAGAGGATCATTCATGGGTTAATGAGCAAGTTAAAGAGAATGTAATAACAGAGGATGAGGCTAAACAGCATCGCTGGAAGAATGTTATTACACGAGCTCTGGGCAGCGAGAAAGAAGTTAAAGTAGATCTTCAGGAGAAGGATATTGTTTCTGGGGATATTTTTCTCATATGCTCTGATGGGCTGAGCGGCATGGTAGAAAGAAAGACGATGGAGGATATTATAAAAAAACATATAAATAACCTATCAGAAGCAGCAGAAGAAATGATAGACTATGCTAATAAAGCCGGAGGGGTTGATAATATTACAGTTATTTTGATAGGAGCTCAAGGTAGTAATTAATGATTGTACAGAGTTTTAAAAACTTGTTTTTGGAGGAAAAAGGACAGGCAATGACAGAGTATGTTCTTGTAACAGTAATAGCTGTTCTTTGCCTGGCAAGTTGTTTTACAATGTTCCAAAAGGCTCTAAAAGCTTATTACACACGAATTGCAAATCTTATTAGTTTACCTATTCCATAAATGAATGAAAGGGGGTGACAAAATGAAGAAGCTTAAAAACTTGATGAGAGGGATTATATCCGGGGAAGAAGGTCAGGGCATGACAGAATATATTCTGATAGTGGTATTAGTAGCCATTGCCGCTATAGTGGCGTTTCAGACCTTTAGAAAAAAATTATCAGCAAAAGTTGAAAAAGCAGCTGATGATTTAGAAGCAGCCAAGTAATTATTCGGATGGCATTAGACATATTACTAATATTGCTTTTGGTAATATCGCTAACGACGGATTTGATTACGCATAAGATATATAATTGCGTGACTTTTTCTGCTGTAGCAGTAGGGCTGTTGCTTAATATTTTGAATCATGGTGCTAGCGGCTTGACAGGTAGTATGCTGGGGCTTGCTATTGGTTTTTCTATTTTTGCCATAGTTTTTGCTTTTGGCGGAGTAGGCGGCGGCGATGTTAAGTTGATGGCGGCTGTTGGAGCTATTGGAGGGTATCCGTTTATATTGAATGCTTGTTTTTATGGGATCCTGACAGGCGGAATAATGGCAATAGCTGTAATGGTGTGGAAAGGGACGTTCTGGAGAGGGCTGAAGAATATTTTTTACCTTAGTTTTAGTTTTGTTATGCCTGGGTTAAAAACAGAAGCTTTGAAGCTGTCTAACAGTGAAAAGATCCCTTATGGAGCGGCTTTGAGTGTGGGGACATTTGTTGCCTGGATTTTTAGATGAAAAAACACTTTAGGCGTATAAATAGCAGAGGGCAATCAATGATTGAATTTGTCATTGTTATGCCTGTTTTGATTCTCTTTGCAATGGCTATTATGCAGTTAGCTTTGATAGCAACTGCCAACATAATGACTAATTATGCCGCGTTCTCAGCAGCGCGTTCCTATTCTGTGCATAAGGATAAAGACACAGCAAAGCGCGCTGCCAGCATTGCGCTGATACCTATTTCCCATCAATCTTCGGGAGGAGTTCTGGATTTGGCAATTTCTGCAATTCTTGAGAATATCCCAATTCCTGAATGGGCAAATGACCTGATAGCAACAGGCCGCAGGTACTTATATGCACAAAACAATACTGACATCAGTCATTTAGGCAGTAAAACTACTGTTAGATATAACTTTCAGCTGGATATGCCCATGGTTGGTAGAATAATTGGTGTTCGGGACGGCGATAGATATTATCTTCCAGTTACTCAAAGCTGTAATATAAATGTGGAATAATTAAGATGAGACTAACCATGTCCAGTCATGGACAAGCAACAGCAGAGGCAATAATCGTTTTGCCGATTTTTATACTTATTATGATGATTACCATTCATTTTGGGAAAGTTATGGTGGCTCAATCCAGGGTTTATGTAGCAGCCAGAGAAGGGGCTTTAAAGGAAAGCAGGGATAGCGGTGAAGGAATCAGTGCTGTATTCTTTGGCCAGGGCACAGTAGATACTAGTTCTAAGCTGTTTAAGGAAGCGAGTTTCCCTAATTTCGGCGGAATCTTCACAAGTTTTCTCAACTGGGTAATGGAAAAAGGAAGCGCAAAAATGGATGTAACTCATACTGTAAAAACAGGACCATTTCTCAAACCAATATTTGGCGAAGGAACTACAGTGAAAGGCAGCTGTCGTTTTCTAGGGTTCTGTTTATCCAGAACGGAAATAGTGGCTTGGCTAATGAAGGTGGCAGGAGACCTGGTTGGCTGGCTAGGGAAAATTCTTTGACCAATGTTTAT
>JAGMBN010000023.1 GCA_023129655.1 bacterium
GGAGCCATTGCATTTGGCAGGATATGACGAAAGATAATTCTCATATTGCTTGCGCCCATTATTTTCGCTGCTTGTGTGAATTCACGTTCTTTAAGACTAAGGAACTCTCCTCTGACAAGCCTTGCAATGCCCATCCAGCTGGTTAAGCCGATAATTATCATTATATTGGTTATACATGGTTTTGTTATTGCTACAATTGCCAGAATAAGGAAAAAACTCGGAAAGCAGAGCATAATATCAACGAATCTCATTAAGACTGAATCGGTTCTTTTCCCGTAATATCCTGCAATGGACCCAATAAAAATGCCTATTATGATTGAAATACCTGTTGCTACGAATCCTACCTTAATAGATACACGCGTACCCCATATTATCCTTGATAGCACATCGCGGCCCAGGCCATCAGTTCCAAGAATATGATTGTTTTCAAAAGGTTTTAAAAATATATCATCTACGTTTATTTTATTTGGATCGTATGGCGATAGAACAGGCGCAAAAATACCGACAAAGAACATTGTTAAGATAATAATTATGCCGAAAAGAGCAAGTCTATTAGGGCAGGGGCAAGCCCTGCCCCTACGTTTTCTCGATTTCCACATTGTAGGGGCGGGGCTTGCCCCTGCCCGTTTCTTAAATTTAACGTTTTTCATATTTTATCCTCGGATCAACTATCCCATAACATATATCCGCTATGAGGTTACCAATTAATGTAAGCCCCGCTCCCATAGTAAGAATTCCCATTATAACAGGATAGTCTCTGGACATTGCAGATTGAAAGAATAATCTGCCCATACCGGGAATTGCAAATATGTTCTCTATAATAACACTGCCTCCGATCAAACCCGGCACGGAAAGACCCAAAATAGTGATAAGAGGTATTATGGCGTTCTTTAAACCGTGTTTGTAAATGACCCGAAATTCGCTCAAGCCTTTTGCTCGCGCTGTTCTTATATAGTCCTGATTCAGCACTTCAAGCATATTTGATCTCATATATCTGGACATACCTGCAATGCCTCCAAACGCGCCTATAAAAACAGGCATTATGAGATGTCTGCCAAAGTCAGTCAGTCTTTGGAAATAACTCATTTGGTCATAGTTCATTGAGTGAAGTCCTGAAATAGGAAGCCAGCCGAGTTTTATACTGAAAAAAATGATAAGAAGTAGCGCAAGCCAGAATGACGGCATTGAAAAACCGATAAATACGAATACTGTTGAGCATCTGTCAAACCATGAATGCCGTTTTGTGGCTGATGCAATTCCCACAGGTATTGCAATAAGAAGTATAAATATAATTGATAGCACATTGATCATCAGAGTTATAGGAAGTGTTTCCATGATTTTTGAACGCACAGACCTGTGGTCTGTAAAGGATGTGCCAAAATCAAGATGGATTATTCTTTTAAGCCATGCAGCATACTGGACATGCAGCGGTTTGTCCAGGCCGTATAGTTTTTCCAGTCTTTTTCTTGTTTGCTGGGATATTTTAGGGTTAAGCTGTGTCTGAAGGTCTGTTGGCTTGCCTGGCGCAAGGTGTATTACTGAGAAGGTAATTATGCTTATGCCTAAGAGAAGCGGAATGATGCCAAGCAGGCGTCTGAGTATGTAATTACCCATTTTTTCTGAAGAATTCTACTGTTTTCTCAAACCCCTTGTCCAAGCTGATACGAGCTTCCCATGAAAGAGCTTTTTGCGCTTTGTCAAAGGATAAGATGCTTCGTTTAAGGTCTCCTTCTCTGGCTGGCCCATATTCGCAATCTTTTGGGAAATCTATTATGCGCTTTAGCGTATCAAATACTTCCTTGACATCCGTTCCCCTGGACGTTCCTATATTGAAAGCTCCGCATATATCATGGTTAAGAGCTGACATATTGGCTGAAACAATATCATCAACATACACGTAATCTCTAACGCAGTCGCCTCTACCGAATATCATCGGAGTTTTGCCTGTCAGCATTGCTTTTATAAATATAGCCACAACCCCGCCTTCTCCATGCGGATCCTGACGCGGACCATAGACGTTTCCATATCGCAAAGCTATGTATGGAAGATTATATTCATGCTTATAGAACGAGAGATAGTATTCAGTTGAAAGTTTTGAAACTCCGTATGGGGAAAGCGGACAGAATGGCTCGTTTTCTGTTGTGGGCGAGTTTTCCGCCTCTCCGTAAACAGTTCCTCCTGAAGAAGCAAAAACCAGTTTCTTCACGTTATATTTTACACAGTTCTGCAGGATATTAAGTACTCCCAATATATTAACGTCCGCGTCAAAAATCGGTTTCTTCATTGATACCGCAACACTCATCTGCGCAGCGTGATGCACAACGCAATCAGGTTTTTCCTTTTTGAATACATGTTCCAGTTCTTTACTGCGGATATCAAGGTTGTAGAATGCCACTTTTGAATTAATATTTTCTTCTTTCCCTGTTGAGAGATTATCCACTATCACAACCTGATGTCCTTCATTAATCAATTTATCCGCAATATGCGAACCTATAAATCCCGCTCCGCCTGTTACTAATATTTTCATAACATCCCCCTGAATCCCCCTTCAAAGGGGGACTTTTTATTCGTGCATTTTAATTTTTGTGATTATAGCATAAAGAATATATCTCTTAAATGTCACAAATGTAATTAGGGTAATGCGCGCGCTCATATCTTATGCCAGATTTTTATTTCTCCTCTGGCAAGCACATCGCTGCCTCGTGATACAGTCCCTTTAATAATGCCAAAGCCGCCATACTTTGCGTATTTATGAACTGATATTTTTAATGTGTCTCCAACATGCGCTTTTCCTAATATCTCAAGTTTTTTCGCTCCAAGCAGGAATCCCTCCTGCGCCGGTTTGGATGCACCCATATGTTTAAATCCGCTCAGAGCTGCTATTGCCTGGGCAATCATTTCAAGATACGCAGCCTCGTCAAGCAAACCGGTTTCGTCAATAAACAGCATATCTTTTGATAATGTTACGGTTACATCTGCTGTGCGCTCAGCAACTTTCACCAGTGTATCAATAATTCGCATTGGCGATTTCTGCGGAATTAGTTCTTCAACTGCAATTGGCAAACGAACAATTTCATCCTGCTTGTCAGCATTCTTCCAGCACAAAGGGTCAGATGCAAGATAATCGCCTGTCAGCTGGTATGCTGCTCCGCGGCATCCGTAACATTCGTTTGATTTTTTGCACGTATGGCAAGGTCCCTTTATTGTCTCATGATAATTTCTAAGATCATGGATAACCTCACTGTCTTTTATAATATCCCCAAGCTTTTGCTCCCGTATGTTTCCCACCGGTATAGTTACTCCAACACACGGCATAACATATCCTTGAGAAGTAACAAGACATGAAAACTGGTGACGCAGACATCTGTTCCCTACCAAAGAAGGCTGAGGCTCCCAGAAGTATCCATAGCGTGTACGATCAATTTCAGCAATTTTGCAAAAGAGATCATACACCTTTTGAGGTTCAACATTTAACCAGTCGTTCTGTTTGATATTTCCCTGTGGAGTGATCATCTCAAAATATGGAATAATATTTTGGTCTCGCAGCCATTTCCACATGTCCACTAGTCTATCAATATTCTTAGAGCATATAATAGTGCTGACTGCCAGAAATGTTTCTCCAGAAGGTCGTCTTGCCTGCTTTAGATTGTGAAATGCTTCCTGAATAATCTTGAACGCTCCTTTTTTCCCGGCAAGCATATCCTGAGTATGCCCATTAAACGTGTTCATTTTTAGAACTACATTTACTCCATAGTCAAATAACTGCTTTGCTATATCAGCAGTAATATTAGAACCATTGGTAAACATCTCTACTCCAAGATGATGCGTCCTGATAAACTTGATCATTTCCATAATATGCGGATATATCATCGGCTCTCCGCCGAGAATAATAATCTTTTTTGCTCCAAGCTCCTGCGCTTGTAGAATAACATCGTGAATTTCTTCTACGGTCAACTCGTTTTCAAGAGAAGAATTCTCCTGTATATAACAATATGGGCAACGGAAATTACAACGCAGACTGGGTTCAATTTCAAGGGAAAGAAGCCTGCTATTGCATACTGCATCCTCAATCTCTTCTCGTGCAAATTCAAAATTTGGTATTGGGCTATGACAACTCACTGTTTCACTGTCTTTTATCTATAAAGCGAATTGGTTTTCGCGATTTTGAAGTGTATACCTTCTGTTTAATGGTTTCTGAATCAGCAATTATTACCTCAGGTTTTACTCTCAAACGCGCTCGTAGTTTGTCCTGTATCATATCTGCAGTTAATGATGCATCATTAACCGATATAGTAATCTCTATGATATCTGAAAGCTCGATTTCTCTGGATACTGTCACATAATAGTCATCTATTCCATCAATTTCTTCCAATGCAGTGTATATTGCCTGTGGATACAGACTCGTTCCTTTGATCTTCATCATTTGTTTTTTCCTTCCAAGAATTGGACCCAATCTGGAAGAAAATCGTCCACAAGAGCATTGTTCATTAATCAGAAAACTTACATCGCCTGTCTTAAACCGTATTAGCGGCATTCCTTCTACCGCCATTGGCGTTACAACGATCTCTCCTATATTGCCAGGAGAAAGGACTGTGCCGTTTTCATCAATGATCTCTATAATTGCAAGGTCAGGAAGAAGATGTCCTCCTTGCTGAGCAGTACATTCGCAGAAGGTAGTCACAGTCTCAGAAGAAGCGTATGTGGAAAAAGCCTGCGCCTGCCATATGCTCTGCAGTTCATCCCCTACCTTTAACAATTCAAGATTTTCTCCGCGTAATGGTTCTCCAATACAAACCAGTTTAGACACAGCGGTTTTCTTAGGATTTATTCCGTTTTCCTTTAAGTATAAACCCAGTTTCCTCAGAAAACTCGGAACTCCGATGAGAACTGTAGGATTCATTTGTTTTATAATCTGCAGATGGCTTTCAAGACTGTTATGCCCGTTTCTAATAGCTGCTGCGCCAACATTGCGTATCCCAAGAAAATACGCCAGGCCTGCAATAAAACAGCGATCCATTGTGCATGTTAGCAACACTGTATCATTGGAAGTCAGGCCGCATCCTGTAAACGCTCTTTCCTCATTATAGGCCAGCCGCTTTAAATCATAATCAGTATACATCATCCTGATCGGTCTGCCTGTTGTTCCTGAAGATAAAACAATATCAACAATCCTATCAGAAGTGACTGCGCAAAAATCCTTGTTGTTTTGCTCAATATCGGATTTTTCAGTAAAGGGAAGTTTAGATAATTGACCAATCGTTATATTACTGCATTCAGCTCTGACATTCTTCAGCAACCTGCTGTAAAAAGGAGAATGTTTGATACAGTACGCAATGTGTTCCTGCAACTGCCCTTCCTGAATCTTTCTGATTTCTTCAAGGGAACTAAATGCTATATCACGATAGCAGTATAAATCTCTCATGCCACATCCTCCATAGCAGCAAGCTCTTTAGCTATTATATCACGCACTTTGTTTTTAAGCTTAAACGCTCCTAAATCCTTGTACTGTTCCCATTCGAGACATGGCAATTTGTGCATCTTGATTATTCCCTGATGCAGGAGAAGCGATCTGCGTGGAGGGATATTCTCATTTCCAGAGATACATATAGGTATAATTGGACATTGCACTTGCAAGGCAACGCGAAAGATTGAGCTGTGAAACTGTCCAATTTTCTTGTCTGCAGAACGTGTTCCTTCAGGAAACGCAGCAATGGAAACTCCTTGCCTGAGCAGCTCACATGCTCTACGAGAGAACTCATCAAACGGCATCTCGTTGATACTTAAATAACCTGCAAGTTTGGCTATCAGACCAATGACAGGTATTTTAAACGGCCAGGTATTAACTATCTGAATACACTCATGGGGCATACACGGTAAAGCAAGCAAAAAACCATCTGAAAATGACCGGTGGTTACAAACGAAAATATAGGGACCGAGGATATTGATTTCGGATCTATTTTTATATTGAATTCTCGCTACCGGCAACAAGATAATTTTAATAATACCGAGCGCCCACCACCCGATTGTGATACGAATCCGCTTCATTGTATTGCGATGAGATAAAAACAAACTAAGAAAAGCAACAAACAGACTTAAAACAGGAATGCTAATCGCAGAAAACGATAAGAACAGTGTATAAAACACTATGTTAAAATATATCAGCTTTAAGGTCTTCATTTCAATTAACATCCCCCTTAATCCCCCTTCAAAGGGGGACTTTTTATTTCAGAGGCTTTTTTTCTTCACTTTTTAAAATAAGAACAAATTTGTAAACATCTTCAAGTGTCCGAATGTCTCTGACTCGTTGATCAGCGCGTATTTTAATGCCAAATTTCTGCTGCAAGGCAACGACCAGATCAACAACATCCAGACTGTCCAAGCCCAGATCTTCAAAAATATTCGCTTGCGGTAAAAGTTCCTCTTTTTTAATCTCAAAGGATTCCTCAAATACCTGATTTATTTTATCTATGACTTCCTGTTTATCCATTTCAAATTCCTCCTATTTTTCTATAACTCGTACTGCGCCCCTGGCCAATACGTTCAACTTTTTTAAGCCGCAGCAGCTTATTGAGCGCTTGTCTGACAGTTGGATGGGCAATTTTTGTTTTTTTCGCAATTTCAAGAGGAGCAGCTTCATCTGTATTCTTAAGATACTGCCAAACTGCCTGTTGTTTTTTAGTGAAAAGCCTTTCTATGTTTTCCTTTGATAATAATTCTACTGCCATTTGTGATTGTTTCAAAAAAATAGTAAAAAAGAAATCAAGCCATGATGTAATATCTTCATGTTTAGTGTTAAGGGTTTTTTGGCTTCTGCGAAGCGCAATATAATATTCCAGTTTATTGTCCTCAACCAGCTTCTCATGAGAAATGTAAGACATATACAAATATCCCTCTTTTAGTAAAAGAAGGTTTGTTAGGACACGGGAAAGCCGACCATTTCCGTCTTGAAACGGATGAATCTTTAAAAATTCCACTAAGAAATTAGCAACCACAAGTAATGGATGGAACGTCTTTTCTTCAAGCTCTTTTTGAGTCCATTCAACCAACTCCTGCATTTCTTTTGGAGTAAGAAAGGCGCACGTAGTATCAAAAAGGACACCAATTGATTGGCCAGCCTTGTCTATCATGTGCACTTTATTTTCCTGTTTCTTGTATTCACCCAGATGTCCTTGATCCTTCTCAACATACTTAAGAAGTTCGCTATGGAAGTATTTTATGGTGTTTTCATTAAACTGAAGCTTCTTCCACGAATTAAAAACATTCTCAAGTAATTCATAATATCCTTTAGCTTCCTGTTTGTCGCGATCAATAAACTTTTGAATAGAAATACCACGCATCATCTTCTCAATATCTTCATCCGAAAGCTCAGCGCCCTCAATACGAGTGGATGCGCCAGTAGAAGTAATCAAAACAGATCGTTTGAGACGACCTAAAACCTGACTGCCTAATTGCGCTCCCCCAATCCATTGTCCCTGCAATTTATCAATTTGCGCTATCTTCGACCAAATACTATCAGGAATATTCTGAAGCCGTTGATTAAAAGGATTATTTTTTGCCATAAATTTATCCAATATTTTATCTATATCGGATTATATCGGATTAGCGAAATTAAGTCAAACTTTTGCACACCAGCGCTGCATTAATTCCGCCAAATGCAAAGCAATTTTTTACCATAATTTTAATTTCTCTGCTTAAAGGCTTCATTACATGATGAATACCCTCACAATCAGGACTTACTGTCTCAAGATTTAGAGTGGGATATATGCAGCCTTTTTCCATCATTGCCAAAGAAGCAATTAGTTCCAATGCCCCCGATGCGCCAAGCGTATGTCCGATATATCCCTTCAAACTGCTTACCGGAACATGATCGCCGAATATCTCTACTATTGCCTGAGCTTCTTCTTTGTCGCCTTGCACTGTTGCTGTTGCATGAGCATTAATATAATCAACATCTTTTGGTTCAACATGCGCATTGCTTAAGGCATTACTGATACATGAAACCATACCTGTTCTGCTGGACTGGCTGATATGAGCTCCGTTTCCGCATGTATGATATCCGATAATCTCAGCGTATATTTTTACCTTTCTTGCTACAGCCCTTTCATACTCCTCCAGAACAAGTATCCCACTCCCCTCCCCACATACCAACCCGTCACGTTTTATATCAAAAGGCCGTGGGGTTTTATGGGGAGATTGATTATAGTTTGTTGATGTTGCAAAGAGAATATCAAAGGATCCGGTAACAGTTGGATGAATTTCTTCTGCGCCACCGCATAATACTGCATCTTGTTTGCCTAACCTAATCAGATCATATCCTGCTCCGATAGCTTGTAATGCAGATGCGCATGCGGCAGAGGTTGCCATAACGCAACCTGTTATTCCTAGATACTGAGATACATTCATTGCTGCTGTATGGGAAATGCATTGAAAGAATTTTGTTGAATTAAGTTGAGTTAGATCCTTTGTTGGGACCATAATTTCAAATGTCTCGCTAAGGCTTTGAGCGCTTCCTGTAGTTGACCCGATAATACATCCAATCCTTCCTGTAGATAATGCTTCTTTGTCTATATCAGCATCTGACAGAGCTTGTCGCGCTGCCTGAGCTGCAAAAATACTCATTCTTCCCATTGATCGTCTGTTCTGACGCGGTATTAATTTTTCATTTTTAACTTCTGCAGGCGCTGCAACTAAACTGCGCAAGCCGATATATTGGTTCCAATCATCCATATAACGAACAGCGCTTTTCCTTTGTTCAATTCCATTAATAAGAGCAGGAACGTCATTGCCCAGAGGAGAAATAGCTCCAACACCTGTTATTACTGCCCGTTTTATATGCATAATCTCTGCGCAATAAAATGATCATATTTTTCTTTTCCAACAATAGTTCTTCCAACAACAAATGAAGACATCATTGCCCCTACCACTCCCGGCAGCATAGAGCTCTGACCGGCGGCATATATATTGCGAAGAGGAAGCTTTCCAAAAAGATTAAACTGTCCGATCTTTTGTTTCACACCATACGCTGACCCGTCAGGAGAATTCAAATAATCTCTGAATGTCAGGATAGATGCAGAATCTACTATTTTAAAAGAATCCTTATACTCAGGAAATTTTTCAATAATACGCTCTTTGATACTACTAACATGTTGTTGTTTATATTTTATGTAATCAGAAGGACGATTCCCTGTTTTTGAAAGCTTCCATGCTTTTACATGCTCAGAGAAAGACACTTCAAGCGCGCTCAATACATGATAGGATTTCCCATTTACTTCTTCTGCATTCTGCATAATTACCATAGCTGGCACCCCACTATTTCCCGGATCAAGCAGCTGGTTTATATCTGTTGTTGGAAATAGAGAGGTGATTGTTGGTGTAAAGTCATCTGCTGAGTTAGTAGATTCCACAACACCATACACTGAAAAGAAGCCTGCTGACGGTTCAAATGCTGACACTCGGTCAACAAAAGCCTTGCTCAAATGGTTCTTAGGCAGTGTTTTCAACACTTCTCTGGGATGTATTGTAAAGATACACTGGTCACAGGATATTTCTTCTCCGGTATTCAGCGCAAAGCGTCCTACACAATTATTCTGTATATCAGCACATTCTGTAATATACCTATTGCACATAATTTCAATATTAAATTCTTTAAAACACTTCTGAAATGCTTTGATAAATGCATCACCGCCGTCCTTCACTCTGGCAACGGATTCATACAGGCTGTAACAGATTCTGCTATGATTGGCAAATGAAATCTCCTGAGGTTTGACTCCGTAACACATGCTGTATCCAGCCAGCAGCGCTTTCAACCTGTGATTATTAGTTAATTGGCTTAGAACATCATCAAGACTTAGAAAATCCTCATCCAAAAGAGTTGTCGGCATAGAAATTTTACGCAAATCCATGGCAGCAGTCTGATTACAAACACTCTTGACCATAGCAAAATATTTGTCTATGGCATGTTCTTCGCGAGGAAAGTATTCCTTTATCTTTTCTATTGTTCTCTGATAACCAGTTGGCAGATTATATGTTGTCTTTTCCGGGCCAACTATAAACTGGTTATTTTTCTCCTCTGACAGATAAATGGGCTGAATATGATCCTTAATACCAAGAACCATCAGCATATCCTGAAAAATCCCGTTTTTATAGAATCCGCCTGTAAAGTGAAAACCTGTATCAAAAGGGATGCCTTGAGAATAAAACCGCCTCAACGATCCTCCGATATGCGCATTTTTTTCAACAAGCAGCACTTTATGCCCATTCATACCAAGTAAAAGCGCAAGCGTCAGGCCGCTGATACCGCTTCCCACAATTATGTCATCATATTTTTTCATCTAAATATTCTCTTCATTGCGTAGGGGGCAGACATGCCTGACCCGTTAATTTATTATTCTTGATATTATTTTCGTCATCATCCCATTTCAATGGATTATTTGAAATGTATTCTCTGATTTCCTGCAATGATTTATCATTTCGGATAATGTGGTCGTAGAACGATCTCTGCCATATTTTGCCAGAAATATTCAAATTATTATCGTTAATGTATTTGACATATTCAAGAGCGGATTTTGATTTAAACGAACGGATAATTTGAGGAATTGTAGGGGAGGGGCTTGCCCCCTCTCGCTTGTTTATAATTAGAATACTATGAATATGGTTTGGCATAATAATATATTGATCTAATTCGACATTGTCATATTGATTTTTTATATCGTTCCATTGTCTATTGATAATTTCTCCAATTATTGATAATTCTATACGGGCGCATGTATTTTGATTACGGGCGCAGGCAAGCGGCGCCCCTACAGTATTTTTATGTTTTCCAAATATATTTTCTCTGTTTCTCGTACAAATCGTTACATAATAATATCCTGTCGTAGAATAATCGTATTTTTTTAATCTGATCGGTTTTCTCGTGGGGAATTTATCCATTTTTATTTTACATCGAATCGTTAGCCAAGCTTCCTCTCCATGTATACATCTACGAGATCCTCTCCCGAGACACTCTCTGACCACTGGTTGTGGCATTCACTGACGACATGAAATCCTAGTCTGGAGAAGATGTTAACATTGCCAGTTTGCTTGATAGTATTGAGAGAGAGGGCACGCACTCCGCTCCGCCAACCGATATCCGCAAGATGATTGACGAACAATCTGGCAATTCCTCTCCGGCGATACTCAGGTAGAACCATTGGACCAAGGATATGGATGATGCCATTCTCCTTTTCGTACTCAACCGTAGCGACAATCCTGCCCTCAGAAACACAGACGAGTCGAGTCCGAAAGCTCTTGCGCTTGGTTTTCCGTGCAAGAGCAGCCTTGTTGGGTCGATAGACCTTTCTTAATATCTCCACGGACGCTGAATTGACCTCACGCACGCTATTTTCATCATCCTTGGTTGCTTCACGGATAATCATTGTTGAATTCATCTGGCTAACACCAATCATTGAACGTTTGCTATTACTTTAGAATTACTATACTTAAAACGGCTTAAAACCTCAATAAAAATTTAATTTATAGATTCCCCGATCAAGTCGGAGAATGACAAAGAGATTGTTTTTTGATTCATGCATCTTGCGATGCAGCATGTTATTTCTCGTCGAGTGAATCCAATTGTTCGGCTTCTTTGAGCTTTTCAAGATCGATTTTATCTTGCGGTCTTCCGCTTGCTTCTTTCGCTATGATTAGATCATGTCTTGAAATGAATGAGACTTCGGTACCATCCAGTTCGACCATCTTTCTATTTTTCCATGCCGCTTTAAATTCAACTCCTGGAATTGACATCATAATATCAACCCTCAAAGGCGGTCTTCCCATCTGATAGAAGTAATCTTTTTGTGTGAAGTCATCCGCAGTAAGATCTACCAGTGGCGCACTAAATTCCTTCAATGCGGTATACACTGAATTTGCATTCTTAGGATCTGTCGCTATCCATATATCGAGATCTTTCGTAAACCGCGGCTCGCTATACTTCATTACAGCATAACCACCAACAATAAGATAGCGAATCTTATGCTTTTTGAAAAGATTCAACAGTTCTTTGAAGTCGGAATTCGTTAGCACTTTTACCTCGAATTAAGAAATAATCATGCAGCATATCTGATGCTGCCTCAAAAATAACACGATCACCTTTAGACTGCCAGAAATGAATATCAAATGAATGTCGCTTATCTGTGATACGCTGATAGTTTTCCTCGATTGATCTCATTTTCTTTCCTACCTAACATTAATCATTGAACTTTCTCATTTTTACCATAGCTCAAATTGCTTGAAACTTCAATAAAAACAACCTTAGAGAGCCAGGCCGCCGTTAATACCAATGACCTGACCATGGATATACATATGCTTTTCTGTACATAAAAAGTTTACTACTGATGCAACGTCATCCGGATTCCCAAACCTCTGTAATGGAATAAGCGGAAGTATCTTATCTTTTGGAAGATTTTCAATCATATCTGTTTCAATCACACCCGGAGCAACAACATTAACAAGAATATTCTTCTTGCCAACCTCCAGCGCTAACGCCTTGGCAGCGCCGATTAATCCTGCTTTTGAAGCAGAATAGTTTACCTGACCTGCACGGCCAACTTGTCCGGAAGCTGAGGATACAACAACAATACGTCCCTGTTTCTCTCGCAGCATTGGGAATAAAACAAAGTGCATTACATTATAAAACCCATCCAGGTTTGTGGAGAGAACCGTATCCCACTCTTCCTTTGTCATCCATACCAAAAGATTATCTCTGGTAATGCCTGTGTTATATATAACTATGTAGGGAGCGTACTCATCCGCTTTTTTCTCCAGAGCAGCTTCTGTCTCCTGATAGTTGGAAACGTCAAAAGAGAGAGTATCACATGCTCTTCCTATTTTCTCTACCTCTGCTTTAACTTTCTTAGCCGCAGCATGGTTGCTTTTATAGGTCAGCCATATATCAAATCCTGACCGAGCAAGACGCAGGGCTATTGTCCGTCCTATACCACGGCTTCCACCAATTATCAGAGCAGTTTTTGCGTTACTATTCTTTTTATTCATATGCCATTGATATAATACCTAATCTCTATTATCAATAAACTTTCTTATTGTATCTACTGAGCTCAAACGCTATTTCTCTTCTTTAATTTTCTTTTTCAGATCATCAAGTTTCTTAAGAGCTTGAAGTGGGGTCATGTTTTCTGTGTCTAAATCTTTTATCTCATCCACAACAGGATGATTTACCGTGCTAAAAAATGTAAGTTGAGCAGATTCTTTTGCGAATTTGGGAAGACCCTGTTCTGAAATTGTCTCGTTTTCTAAATTAACAAGGATATCCTTTGCCCTTTCTATGACCTCTTTAGGTAAACCTGCAAGAGACGCAACGTGAATTCCGTAGCTCTTATCTGTTGGGCCTTCAACAATTTTATGAAGAAAAATGACTTCATTATTCCATTCTTTAACTAAAACATTATAATTTTTTGCTCTCTCCAATGTGAGAACAAGTTCTGTCAGTTCGTGATAATGAGTGGCAAAAAGAGTCTTTGCGCTAACTTTTGAGTTATTATGTATATATTCCGCAACTGCCCATGCAATGCTGACGCCGTCAAATGTGCTTGTGCCTCTGCCTACTTC
>JAGMBN010000024.1 GCA_023129655.1 bacterium
AAAGTTCTGCCATCTCATCCCGCACGCTAATTTGTTTATTATCTTTTGTCATAATTAATTATTCTTTATAAAAAATTTTCGCCCTTTCTGTCATTGCGAATCCCGAACACTTTCAGGATGAAGCAATCTCGTTTGTCATTCTCCTGCTTGACCGGGAAATACAGTGTTTAAAGATTATGTTCCCAAATGCATTTTAAAAAATCTGTTATTAATTATTTCTATCTCTCCTGACTTTATCCTGCTTTCAAATCTTTTTTTATCCATTTCCATCAAAGTGTCTCTCTCTTGAATATTTCTAATCTTGTTTCTAGCTGCTCTTTTATATCCAAGCTTAGCCTTTAAGGAGAAAAATTTTGTTTTTTTCTCCGAGGTGAATTTGTCATAATCAAATCTTCTCATTGGAAATTTCCTTCAAAATATTATCAAGTTCATCATCTGTTTTTTCCTTACAGGCTCTTTCTTTTAAGTAATTCATATCTAGTTTGTTTTGGTGAATGTATATTAGCTCTTTTGCCCAGTATCTGTCATCGGATGATTTCCAATGGACAGCTGCGTTCAATCTGTCAACAATCAAATCTTCAATCCCGACAAGATAGACATCCACATCTTCAACTCTGACTTTCGTAACTTTTGAATGGTCATCTCCTTTTAATACAGAGCCCGGTGATTCTATGTATATATCGAGTTCATCACTTATCCAATGCCTTCCCTGTTTTTTAAATCTCCATTTACCTAATATACTATCCAGCAATTCATTGTCAGGACAAATGACATCTATATCAGCGGTATTGTATCCGCCTGTAGTATAGAATTCTAATGCGCATCCTCCAACTATTATTGGCCTAACATTTTCCGGCTCAAGCTCTCTGGTAAGCAACCCTACAAAATATAATCTGCGTTTATTAACATCATGAATGTTTTTAATTTTATTTACTAAATCAATGTTATTTGATTTGTTTGCAGGCTTGGAGCTTCTCAGCCACGAATCTATTTCATCTTTTATAAAACGGTACTGTCCGCCAATTTTTGAGACAGGAATTACGCCGTCTTTTATTAACTGATAAATTTTTCTCTGGCTGAAGCCAAGATATCTTGATATCCCAGCTATGCTCATTATTTCTTTATTCATAATTTAAAATTATAATAGAAAAATTAAGCAAAAACAAGAAATATTTTGCAAATACATGCAAAAAAAGAAAATTCCAAAAATGTTTATCTCTTAAATAAGGCAACTAGAAGACTTATAAAAAAACTTATAATAGATATAATAAGTGCCAACTTTGCTATTTTGTTTGATTCACGAGATATATCAATCTGCTTCTCTTTTTGCTCAACATCCTGCTGCCTTCTCTGTTTATCATCTTCTTCGCAGAGTTTATATTGCTCCAATTATACCCCACTATCCCCAAACCATAAAGAGAAAAGAAAAGGTTATTACCCTATTTATTGCCCCATTCATATATTTATTACCCTATTCGTTTCCATTTCGCAGACTGTCCTTTGCCTAGACAAACAATTCGCTTTTCTTTCTGCAATTGCCTGAACACCACTCTGATCATATCCCTGCTTATTCCCGGACACAATCTCTCAATATCAGATATGGCAAACTCTCCGACTTCCTTTTCAATCGCAGCAGTGATTATCTCTGTTTTTACTCCCCTTGCAGGTTTTATGCTTCCTGCGCGTTCTTCAAATTCCTTATATGCTCCAAGAACTGTTCCGAGAAAATAATTGAACCATGGGGAAATATCATGCTTTGATTGGTGCCATTTTTGCGAACTCTTGTTCAGTGATTCGTAATATGTTTCTTTTGACTGCTCGGTAATACGATCAAGACTTATGTATTTAGTTACCTGATAATCATGCTGGTAGAGAGCCAATAATGTCAAAAGACGGGACACTCTGCCATTACCATCTCTGAACGGATGAATGCACAGGAAATCAAACACAAAACAGGCAACGGCATAGAGTTCAGGATATTTTAATTGATTGACGCTGTTTTCATACGCAAGGCACAGTTGTTCGACCATAGCCGGTACTTTACCTGAACGTACGGGTTTAAAGATAATCTCAACACGGCCATCAGGATATTTGCGGATAATATCGTTGTCTTTCTCTTTCCATTTCCCTGCATCCCATACTTCTCCGCGGCATAAACGATGTAACTCTTTAATTGTCTCCGGCGTTATGCGAAGACTTGCGTGTTTCTTATGTATCAGATCAAGCGCCCTGCGGTAACCTGCCACTTCTTCCTCTGGGCGATCATGCGGTTTGCTCCTGCCGATAATAAGAGGCTTAAGCCGATTTCTCTCAACCGTTACGCCCTCAATGCGATTGGATGATTCTGCGCTCTCAATAAGCGCCATCTCAACAAGCGATTTCAGAATCTGAGGCGACTGTTTTTTATATAATTCCTGCTTGCCTTTGTATTCGGAAATAGAATTCATCAACCATACAGCGCCCAAAGGCAGCTTAACAGTATCATTCTTAAAAGAATGCATATTTACCTCGTTTATTTGTGATTATACTCTCTCATCACAAAACATACAGCTTTCTCTTCATCGACTTTCATAGCCAGCACTGCTGATGCTTCTCTGCGGGATATTATGCCTTCTGCGTATTGCAGTAAGGACGAAACTTGTTTTTGCGGAAACATGATATACAGTAATGGTCCCTGAAACCCAAAGTGAATTGCTGCTTCTGCTAAAGGGCTTGACGGAAGTGTGTAGATAAAAAGATTCCCACGCGCAAGCTTTCTGCCTGTCTGCACATAATCCTTGAAATAATCTAGATTAGATTTTAGACATCCATCAGTATTTGTACTGATAATTCCAATATCCTGTTTGTATTTTTCTGAATACTTTATTCCTGCATCATGCAGTGCCAGAGCACCTGCGCAGCAAGCCATTTTTGACGTTGTGTCAAACCTGCCGAAATTCTTTACAGGATACAAAAATACTGATTCATTCTGCAGTTTTGAATACATGGACTTTATGTCAGTATAATCTTTGCGTACCGCTTTTTTTACACATCCATATTTTTTCTTACTAATCCAGCCGATACCTGAAATAATCATAACTGCTGCCTATCCCATTTTTTCAGTACCAATGCAGAATTCACTCCTCCAAATCCAGCATTGATAGAAATAGTTACAGGGCTATCAAATGTATATTGTTCATTGGAGACCCAGCCATTAGCTTCATCATCGGCAATACGCAGATTAACTGTAGGAGGAACAAGTTCTTCTTTCAGCGACCGCAATGCCACGACTGTCTCTACCAGACCAGCCGCTCCCATTGTATGGCCTATTCCTCCTTTAATTGAGTAAGTTGGAACAGCTCCTGAGGCAAAAACAGACCTAAATGCCCTCATTTCCATAGCATCATTATATACAGTTCCGGTGCCATGCGCAGCTATACATCCTACAGCATCAGCATGTATACCTGCTGAGTTTAATGCTTTATTCATAGCCAGCGCCAGTCCGCTGCCATCTCTGGATGGACCGGTCATGTGATTAGCATCATTCGTCAGTCCCCATCCTGCTATTTCTCCAATAACAGACTTTCTTTCCTGAATAGCTCTTTCCTTGCTCATAACCAGAACAAATCCTGCTGCTTCACCAAGGCTTAGACCGCTTCTGTTTTTATCAAAAGGCTGTGCTGTATCTTTATCTAACGCCATCAGAGAAGAAAATCCGGCAAAAACAAATTCACTTACAATGTCACAGGCAACTATCAGCACGCAGTCACGCTCTTTACTACGGATCATTGCTGCTGCCTGGGCAATTGCGCTGCTTGAAGAAGTACATGCCTCAGAAACAATAATTCCGGGCGCCTTTATTCCGCTCAAGCATTGCGCCTTTTCCAATAAATATCGCGGCGCGCTTTTTGCTGCGTTGCCTTTACCGCTAAGAACATGTTTCTCCAGAATATCTATTTCGCCTGTTGTAGTTGCTAAAATTAAAAGAGCATCCTTTGGAATAACAGCAGATGCTTTCTTTAATAACGGCTTCAGCATCTGCATTACCAGAGAGTCGTTCTGAGCGAGATTGAGGTCAGGAATTACTGCCGCTTTTTTTGTTTGAAATGCCTCTGTATCAAAACGGTCTAATATATTTATTGCGGTCTTCCCGGATAAAAGCCCATTCCAGCACGCATCAATACCACAGCCGTATGGAGTTATGAGATCACAGGCAACAACAACTGCCTTTGGTGCATGTATATTAGTTCTCCTGTTTTTCATTTTTAAAACTTACTCTCAGCTGCAGTTCAGCAACTTTCTTCCCACTACTGGTTACTGATGCTTTTACGAGTGCTTCACTGTTGCTTTCTGTTTGTTTCCTGTAATTAAAAACAAGTTTTTCTCCATGGGAAACCGGTGAAAGAAATTTTGCCGAAACAATTTCCTTCAGTCTGATATCCCTCTTTTCCCACACTTGAAGCATTGCTATAACTGCTTGTATCTTGCAAACACCAGGAAGAACAGGTTTGTCTGGAAAATGCCCCTGAAACCCAATGAACTCTGCTGGGAAAAGAAAGTGCGCATATACTTCCCCTTTCTTAGTTTCAGCTAAATCAGACATGCATTGTTTGATCTCCTGCATAAGCTTATTCATGTCTGAATCTCCTTCAATCGCACAGTTAGTTGATAATTGTATTTATGATGTTTGAGCATAATGCCGGATGGATATAGTTTTCCGTTCTTCCTGCGGTACTCATAATAAAAAACACTCCAGATTTTTCGCCACCCTTTATAATACTGTTTTTCAATTAACAGATTGTCAGTGCCGGCAAATGTGTATTCCATTACACCTTCTTCTGCAGGCTGTCTGAAAACAATCTTGTTTTTCTTTTTATATATTCTGGATTCAGGGTTTGGAATACAGTCAAAATAGATTCTTCTAATATCATCTCCTACTGCCTTAGCAAAATTGCCGGGGAAAGAAGCTCCTTCAAAAGCAAACTTGCATTCAACACTATTATCATTTCCAGCTAACTCAAATAGCTTGATACCTGCATGATTAAGACAGACAACTGTGAAGAGCTTTTGGAGAGCGTCAATATCAGTATACCCAATAGCAGAGAACTTACGCCATTTATATTGAAAAACAATTGTGTTAACTACCTGAAATTCTTGAGGAAGGGCACTGGCGAATTGCTTCAAAATTGCTGCAGGCTGCACTTTGCTAACCGAAACATATTGAACCTTTTCAAACGGAATACTGCTGCATCCGGAACTGCATAATACAACTAATCCAAAAACTAAATTTTTAAGTGTCATGCTCAACATCCCCCAACTCATCCCCTAGCCCCTTCTCTTGACAGAGAAGGGGAAACCTTTTCCCTCTCTTTTCAAGAGAGGGTCAGGGTGAGTTAATCTATGCAAAGATGGAATAACCAATAACGCCGAAACATACCCTCCAGTTACTCCTATTACAAGTGTTATCCCAATAGAAAACAATACAGGATGCATGGCAAACAAAAGCGCTCCTGCTCCAATAACTGTTGTGAGAGCTGACAATGAAACTGCCATACGCGTTCCTGTTTTCAAATTATACGCACAAGTATAAACCATGAATATCCCATAGTCAATGCAGAGACCAATAACAATTATAGCGGCAATGACACAGGGAGCATTTAGAGATAGCCCAATTACAGACATTATCCCTAATATCAATGTAATACCTGTGATAACCGGAACCAGTGCAAGCGCAGTTAGGCGTATGTTTCTTAACAATAAACAGGTTAATATCAGAATTAACAGCCCAGCAATTCCTGATAAAAAGATAACTTCTGAGGAAATTGCTTTGGAAAGCATATAGGAAAAAGCATTTCTGGATACCAAGAATGTATTCGGATAACGACTGCTTACTGCGCTCAACGCTTTAACATATTTATCTTTATCCGGAAAAAATGATAACACCTGGTATTCATCTGCTTTCTTCAGTATAAATCGTTCTTTTAACCGGTCAAAGAATGTAAGTCCCTCAGGTATATTCTCTATAATCTCCTCAGTATACAGGTGTCTAAAAAACGGAGAAAATGCATCATCGGAAAAATGATATGCTTGACCATGCTCTAGAAGAAGCTCTTTTAACTTTGCTTCCCTTCCTTCTCTCCAGAACTTGTTCCAGCGCGCAGAATTTGCTGTTCGTGTTTTATTTGACAGCCATAATTCCGCAAAACTTGAAAGCCCCACTTCATTTACTGCTTCGGTGTAAATGCGCTCATTTAGCTGAAGCGCCTCTTCCAAATTTTCCCCTGATACAACAAGAATTGCCGGTCTATCCGCTCCTCCCCACACATTATGAAATTCCTGCTCGGTCTGTATGACTTCAGGTTTACTTCCATCTAATTGGCTGATATCGCTGTTAAATTCTACCTGCCGCAATAAAACTATTGCAGCAATTATAATCACTCCCCAACATGCAACGCATGCACGATCGAAAACTTGCGAGCGCATAGAACTGCCTTGTTTGAGCATAGCAGGAAGCTTTTCATAATGTTTTCCACTCAAAAGACGAGGTAAAACAAATAAGGCGCAGATAAGGCAAAGAATAATACTTAGGATTGAGAAAAAAGCGAGCTGATGATATCCTTGAACGCTGGAAAAGAAAAATGCAGCAAAAACACTTATTGTGGTTAATGCGGCAATTATTACGGGTTTTATTATTTTCTTAACTGCATCAGACCGACCGGCTCCTGTACGTACAGCCAGATACACGTGAATTCCGTAATCTACCGCAATGCCTGCAATAACAGCGCCCATACCAATAATAAAATATGACAGCTTTCCAAGAACAATAGCTGAGAGGTTTATGGAAACAAGAACTGATATTAGCGGTATAAGAAAGATAAGAATTGCCCTTATATCCCTGAATATAAACAGGAATAATAAGAGAAATGCAACTGACGCAATGATCAATGTTAAGCGAATATCCCTTTTTATTACATCTTCATTGCTGATTGTATGAATGTGCCCGGCAATAATGTCAGATGAAATAAACTCAGGCAAAGATTCCAGCTGTTTATGCAGATACGCCACCAGCTTTTTGGAGCCGAATCCATCGGTAAGGCGTACGAGCGTTTTAAGAATAAGCATAGCATTTCTGCCGTTCCTGCTGATAAAATGTCCATCTTTAATCTGAACCTTATATCCTAATGAACCGGAAAGCTTTTGTATATTAGAGAGAAATCCTGTTTTTATTCCAAGCGGGTCGGATTGAATAAACGGCGTTACAAATCCACTGCCCGGAGTCAGTAATTGCCGATAATCTCTGCTTAAACTTGTTTTTACTCCTTCATTGGTTATCTGCTTTGCAATCTTGGAGAGATCTTGTTCGTTGAGCAGTTGTGGAACATATTTCAAAAAAGAGTGCATTTCCTGCATTAAATCGGATTTGGAAACGCCGCTTATTACCTCTGTTATTAAAGGTGGATTTAGAGACTTTTCTAATTTTTCAACAGCTTGAATAAGATCATGGGTTGTATGTTCTGGAGATTTCAATTTTAAAGAAAGAATAACTTTATCAGAAATGTTGGATTCTCTAAGAAAACGCATACTGCGAAGAATCTCTTGATTTGCAGGAAGCATTAGTTCAATGTTATTATCAAAAGAAACAAACCTGAGACCAATCGCTGCAAAAACGATTATAACTGCCGCAAGTACGGATATAAGACGTTTCCGTTTATCGAGCACGTGGTTTAACCTCCCAGGCTGCAGCGTCAACCGGGATATTCAGCAGAGTATCAGTAAACCTGAGAAGCGTAGAATCACCTGTTTTCTCTTTTATGTATATCTCTTGGATATAACGTTCATCTTCTCTAAATACAATTCTTACATGGCTGATAATGTTATAAGCCATTGTATTTTCGCGCGGCACGAATTTAAGAGAAACCGGGGTTTGCCCTAGTATTATTACACTGTATTCTTCCAGTAATGACATATATATACCTGAAAGCCATTTTCTCATTTGCCCGACAACGGTCTGAAATGCAGGATTATCCTTCATGCTTACCTTCTGGATTTGATCTATATCTTCATCCCATTGCAGAATAACATCATCCCTTATAATCATAGAATACAGCGTTGGTTCTTCAGTATGCCATGCAAAAAGATTCGGCTTTTTAAGGAATATCTTCCCCTTCAAAATAATCTTCCTATCAAAGATCGCCAGCTTTTTCTCCTGAACAAAACCGGTTTGCAAAGTTTTTATATCCGACATTTTTTCTTCAAGTCTTATGAGTACATCCTCCACACTCTGCTCAGCGTAGCCATTAAGCGGAAACAGAGATATCAATAATGCAAATAATATCATTTCAATCTTATTCATCTTAAAAGCCTTAAACAGTCATTTTGTGTTTCTCAGCCTTCGCACTATGCAACAAACATTACGTCTCCATAGCTATAGAACCTATATTCCTTTTTAACTGCCTCTTTGTACGCTTTTGTTATAAGTTTTCTGCCTGCAAAAGCATGTATTAAGATCAAAAGAGTTGACTTCGGAAGATGAAAGTTTGTAATAATGGCATCTACCACTTTAAATTTATATCTAGGATATATAAAAAGATCTGTCCATGCTGAAAGATTTCTCTTTAGATTATCAGCATTAAAATCCGCTGATTCAAGAACTCTCATAGCTGTTGTGCCAACTGCTATTATCCTTTTTTGCTCCTGCATAGCTTTTTTTACTGTGGAAAACGTCTCTTTTGTTATCTCATAATATTCTGACTGCATCTTGTGTTTTTCTATTTCTGTCTCTGTAACAGGTTTAAATGTGCCAATGCTCACATGAAGTGTTACCTCAGCAATTTGAATCCCCTTTTCTTTAATCTTTTTTAACAAACTTCTTGTAAAATGTAGTCCTGCAGTTGGCGCAGCAATAGATCCAGCTTCTTTGGCATAAACTGTCTGGTATCTTTCAGTATCATAGAGTTTGATACTTGACCTTTTTATATATGGAGGAAGAGGAACCTGACCAATTTTAGATATAATTTCCATGAAATTACCTGTGAAACTGAACTTAAGCCTTACTAGACCGTCCTCATTCTTTTCCATGACCTCTGCAGAAAAATCCTTACTGCAATTAATGATTGTTCCTTTCTTGAGTCTTTTTGACGGCTTTGCAAGTACATTCCATATATTATTGCCCAAATCTCTGATTAGCAGTATTTCTATGTGGGCTCCTGTGGCTTCTTTTATCCCTATCAATCTGGCAGGTATTACTTTTGTGTTGTTTATAACTAACAAATCATCTTTGGAAAGATAATCAACTATATTATGAAAAGACATATGAGAAATATCGCAAGTTTCTCTGCTAATAATCATTAACCTGGATTTGTCACGTTGAGAGGCAGGGTATTGCGCAACCAGTTTCTCAGGAAGAGAATAATCAAAAAGAGAAATATGCATTTAGAATAGTCTTCTCATAACAAGGTTAGGATAATAATGCTGCAGGATTTGTTTATAGCTGTGTCCCTTAAGAGCCATGCCTCGCGCTCCCCACTGACATAAGCCTACACAATGGCCCCATCCGTTTCCTTTGAACTTCACCCTAAACCACCCGACTTTAACTCTAAAATTACTGCTTCTAACTACCTCAGTCCCAACAAGTATTCTGAATTTATTCGCATCCAACACTTGCGATTTCCCATATTTATCTTCTATGAAAATCCTGTAAAGCTTGTCTTTTCCAATCTTTATTTTCTTTATTTTACCTATCTTATATCCCTTTTTGCTTAGAATTTTCCCGAGTTTTCTTCTTCCTATTGATCTTTTCCATTTATAATGTGGCGAGTCCTTGCAGAACTTGCAATCAACCCCCTCTATGGAATCCAAAGCCCTTCTCCATACGCTGTCTGCATTGATTGTCTGCCCACCACACGTTGAGTGAAAATAAGTTGGAACCAGTTTTCTATTGTCATACAGACACATTTTTTCTGTCAAATACACAGCCATATTGGAGCTGCTTCTCTCAGAGCATACGCCTTTATACATCTGAGAGTTTGTTCCTGAACATAAATCATACTCTTTATTTGGACCGGCTCTGCGATAAAGAGCGTATGTGCGCGCCACAACCGCCTGCGCTTTTAAAGCCTCCATAGGCCATGAAGACGGCATTTCGGATGGAACAACACTCTTTAAATAGCCCTCTATATCAACATAATTGACTGCAAAAAGCTGTTTGTGAAGAACACTTATTTTAATATTCCCCCTATACGCTTTGTTATTCACTGATATGGGGAATCCTTTTGATATAAAGTCCAGTGTTTTGTATCTGCCTCTTCCAAGCTTTATGGAATCTCCTTTGCGTTTTAAAACGATTTTTTCCAGTCTTTGTTCTCTTTTTAAAATCTTGTTCCCTGCCTTTATAGTAACAGGTCCTTGAGAAGAAAGTCTTAGTGAAGCATTGGATTTACAGATCAATACTCTCACAATTTTAGGTTGAGCGAATCCGCAAGTACTGGATAATAGCAAGAATAGAAGTAAGAAAACCCTAAAGACTAAATTCTTAATTTTCAATTTAACATCCCCCTGAATCCCCCTTCAAAGGGGGACTTTTCCTTCTTTGTGCCTTATTTTTCGTACTCCATTCAATTGTTCTTTTTATGCCTTCATCCAGATCAATCTCTGCTTCAAAACCCAGTTCAGCTTTAGCCAAGGCAGGGTCGCCCTTAGAATGCATTATATTGCCTTTTCCAAACGGCAGATATTCTCTTGAGGAATCAACTCCCATAAATTTGGAAATCCTATCATGGAGTTCTGCTATTGATACAGACTTGCCTGTGCAAACATTATATGCAGCCCCTTTAGCATCAGACTGTTTTTCCATTGCAAGAATGTTGGCAGTTACTATATTTCCCACATATACCATATCACGTGTTTGTTTCCCATCACCAAGCATTTGAGAAGAACCTGTTTTATTAATCTGATTGATTACAATAGTTACCCCACCACAGTGAGGAACATCTGCGTTCTGACGCGGTCCAAACACATCAAAATATCTCAAAGATACAGTATCAATGTCATATAATTCCGCAAACAACTTCATATAATTTTCTCCTGTTACTTTTTCCAACCCATATGCAGACATAGGAGAAAGGGATATTCCCTCTTTTACAGGCAGAGTTTTAACATCTCCGTAAGTAGCAGCGCTTGAAGAGAATATCACTCTTTTTATATTATGCTTTGCTGATGCCTCCAGCAATTTCACTGTAGTTATTATATTTTGTTCTGCGCTCCATGAAGGCATACTAACACTCTTGTCTATATTTGTGTTTGCAGCCATATGGAAAACATATTCTTTTCCATGAACAGTTTTTTCCAAAACCTCAGAATTAAGCATGTCGCCTTCCAGCAAAATAATTTTCTTTGCAACTGCTTCAATATTTTTCAGATTTCCATGCGACACATTGTCAATAACTGTTACTTCATGTCCTAATTCAACAAGCTTCTCAGTTAAATGAGACCCTATAAATCCTGCTCCTCCCGTAACAAGCACTCTAGCCATTTCTATTTCTCCTATATTTTTTAGTTTATGCATTCTACATCGTGAAACAGGTTTGTGTAAAGAATTTATATTGTGTATACTTTAAGAACAATGAGTAATATTAAGAAAAAATCCCTTGTGAAGAATTTCCTTTCATGGGAACTTGTTTTCCTCATATTTGTTCTGGGTCTGCATTGTTTCATATTTGAAGACGGGCTTGGCGGAAATGACGGCTGGGGACATTTTGCAAATCTTGAATCTATTATAGAAGATAGAGACCTTGACCTTGGCAATAATATGTATGGCTGGGAAGGAAACGGAACTCAATACTGCGAAAAAACAGAGAGATGGGTAACTGGTTATCCTCTTGGCATGACTTTTCTTGACGCGCCTTTTTATTTAGTTTCGCAGGTTGCATCGCAAATTGCGACAAAATTCATTAAATTCAATCCCCCTTCCTTTGGCAATGATCAACGAGCATTACCTTATAAAGGAATAAGTTCGCGAAAATTCCTAAATATATTATCTGTGATCCTTGCTCACAACATATACGCAATCCTTGCTATGTTAATTCTGTTCAAGATTCTTATTGAATTAAATTTCTCAAGAGGCATCAGCCTGTTTACAACACTTGTATGCTTTTTCGCCAGCCCTCTCCTTTATTACGCGACAAATGGTTTCAGCCACGCGACAAGCACCTTCTTAGTCACGTTATCCTTTTATGTATTTATACTGTTGCAGAAAAAGATAGCCAAAGGAGGAAAAAGCACGTTCTTAACATTTATTCTTGGACTTTGCGTAGCTCTTTCCGCATGGACAAGATATGTAAACAGTTTACTGTTTTTTACATATCTTGTCATGCTTATTCTCTGTTATAAAGGATTAAAAATATCCGTAGTCATAAAGAGTATAGCTGTTTATACAGCGCCGCTGGTTGTAGTATTTTTTCTATCCATCTATCACTGCCACACACAGTTCGGCTCATGGTTTGAGGCAGGATACGGCGGTTATGGGTGGATAAGCGCACTAAAAATACCTCCGCCTGTTATAAACCTTTTGTTTTCCGTTGATCATGGCTTTCTATTGTGGTTCCCGTGTTTTACACTTTCATTTATCGGTCTTGCATTTCTTATTAAACATAGAGATAAAAAGTTATCTTTAACAGGTATAATAGCTCTGGTTAATTTCTTATTAATAGCCTTTGTCTATGGAACAAGAACAGAATACAATGCCGGTGGATGCTACGCTCAAAGATACTTAACATGCACAATCCCATTTTTAGGACTTGGCTTGTGCGCATTCCTTGATAGATATAAAAAGACCCGTTTAATTAAAAGCGTTATAACGCTCTCAGCTATATATTCATACTGTCTTTTTTTGCTGACAAAAGCAAATCTGGTATATTATAATAAACAGTGCAACTCATACGAGGGACAGTATATATGGGATTATTTGTATATATTCAGGGAGCATATTCCCTTCAAGACTGTCATAGGAAGAATATGGCACAGCTCGTTTACGCTGCCTCTTATGGGCAAATATGTCTGGGTATTTATGGCTATAGTAGCAGTTATCAGCATATTAATCTGGAGATATAAGAAATTAAATTCCCCCTTGGGGGATTCAGGGGGGATGTAAAAAGCCCACCTTCAAATTGTTGCACAATCTTTGTTAAAAATGTCCATTAAAAAACTTTTTCATTGCTGTAACATGCTGCAATTACACAACTTACAAGCATTCAAAGCACTACATACCTAAATAAGTTTAAACCTTGTTTTTCAAAAAAGCAATTTTTTATCTTTCCTTCAGTTCCATTTTATCTATCCAGAGAGTACCGGGTTTGCCGCA